>NZ_JBEXLL010000062.1:0-45620 GCF_040609955.1 Nocardia sp. NPDC004568 | reverse complement strand
TACGAACGGCGCGCCGACATCCACCAAGCACTACTGAGCCTGGCCTGCTCGGTCATATGCCTCCGGAAGCTCATTCTGAACTGATCTTTTAGTCCGACGCCCTGGGCGCCGCGGCCTGCTCCAACGCTGCCGCCACCGCTTCGAACTCCGCCAGCGCGGCGGTCAGATCTTCGACGATCTCGCGGGCGATGATCTCGGGCGCGGGCAGGTTATCGGTATCTTCGAGCGACTCGTCCCGCAAAAATGTGATGTCGAGGTTGGTCTTGTCCCGGGCGATGAGCTCGTCGTAGGTATACGACTTCCAGCGCTCGGACTCGACCCGTTCGGCACGGTCGCCGCCGGACAGGTAGGCGGCGACGAACTCGTCCAGGTGGCGACGGCGCAACGGGTTCTGCTTGAGGGTGAAGTGCTGGTTGGTCCGCAGGTCGTACACCCACAGCTTGCTCGTCCAGGTCTGCTCCGACGCGGGCTTCTTGTCGAAGAACAGCACATTGGCCTTCACGCCCTGGGCGTAGAAGATGCCGGTGGGCAGCCGGAGAAGAGTGTGCAGATCGAAGTCGTCCAGGAGCTTGCGCCGCAGGGTTTCGCCGGCCCCGCCCTCGAAGAGCACATTGTCGGGCAGTACCACCGCCGCGCGACCGTTCATATCGAGGATCGTCATGATGTGCTGCAGGAAGTTGAGCTGCTTGTTACTGGTGGTGACGACGAAGTCGGTGCGTTCGATCTCCCGGTCCTCACGCACCTCACGCCCGTCCGCGCCGACCATCGTGAGTGACGATTTCCGCCCGAACGGCGGGTTGGAGAGAACGACGCTCCACCGCTGCCCGGGATCGGCGGTGAGCGCATCCCGGACCTCGATGAGCGAATCGCCGTTCGGGGTGCCGATGCCGTGCAGCAACAGATTCATCGCCGCGAGGCGGGCCGTACCGTCGACCAGCTCGAAGCCGGTGGCGTAGTCGTCGCGCAGATGGGCCCGCTGGGCGGGAGTGAGGTTTTCGGCGCCCCGCGCGGCGTGCTCATGCGCTACCAGCAAGAAGCCGCCGGTCCCGCAGGCCGGGTCCACAACGGTGTCACCGGGCTTCGGGTCGATCACGTCGACAATGCCCGTGATCAACTCCCGTGGGGTGAAGTACTGCCCGGCACCCGACCCTTTATCGGAAGCGCCCTTGGAAAGCAGCTCCTCATACGCGTCACCTTTGAGATCGGTACCGGACGCCGACCAGTTCTCCTTGTCGATGAGGTCCACGATGAGCCGCTTCAGCTTGGCCGGGTCCTGGATACGGTTCTGCGCTTTCCGGAAGATCGTGCCGAGGGTGCCGGACTGCCCTCCCAGTCCGACCAGGATCTTCGTGTACTCGACCTCGAGGTCAGTGCCTTCCGCGTCGAGCAACTTCTGCCACGAGTACTCCGCGGGAACAATGCGCTGGGGGTTGAGCCGGCGCGTCTCCCGCTCGTGCGCCATCTTCAGGAACAGCAGGTAGGTGAGCTGTTCGGTGTACTCGATAACCCCCACGCCGTCGTCCCGGAGGACGTGGCAGTAGGACCACAGTTTGTCTACGAGGCGGCGCGAGTCGGTCACGATCGGAAAGTCTCGCACGAGCCACCGACCCCGAATCCCGGTACCGCTGTATTCGGTGGCCTCCGCCGCGAAAGGTATCGCCTACGGGTCCTTCAGTGGTCGGCACAACGCGATCGTGAGACCGACCAGGCCGGCCACCAGCAGTACCAGCACCAGGTCGTCACACATCAAGTTCTCCCCCGTTCGGGATCCGCGCCGGGCCATCGATACCCGCGCGGGTAGAGCTGGACCGGCGTGATGAGCGCGGCGTTCTCGGTGATGAGGTGGCGGAGGTCGTCGGCGTGCTCGAAGTTCGGCACCACGACCGCTTCGGCTCCGGCCTCGGCCGCATGCCGGGCCAGCGCGTGTATGGCGAGCCGGGCGACCGTATCCGTCCTGACCGTGTACACCAGCCGGTATCCGTGTCTGTCGGCGAGTTCGTGCAGATCGATAGGGATAATCGGGAGGTTCAGCCGGATCAGGGCGACCGCCGACGGCAGCGGGCCCCGGTCAGACACGGCGCTCCTCGGCTACCTCCGCCCACCGCCGCATCACCTTCACTAGATGCTCCAAATGAACGAGCGTCGGTACCGCCCATACGGCCCCATCCGGAATATCGGTCTCACCGCGAACTCTGGTCGGCAGCCCTGTCGCACACATGATTCCCCGCTCCTGGATCAATTTCTGGTATGCACCCGGCGCAGGGTCCGCTGAGGGGTTATGGTGTCGGTGCGCCCTTTACCCAATCGAATTGACCACCAGTCTTCGGCAACTCCTGGCGTCGAACTGGTGTCTCCCAGGTGGCTCTGGGAGTGGCCTGCACCGGGTGCCCCCTCAGTAGAACTCTGCGGCAGCGGAATTGAGAAGCCGTACAGCAGTAAAAACGAGGGGAAGTTCTGGAATTCCTGCACAACCATTGCAACATTGCGTTTTCCGGGACTCGGCTTCCACATGGAGGCTTCCATATTGCAAGCATCCGATTAACAAAGGTAACTACATGGCAAACGGATCCACGCTTCCGCGCCGTGCTCTGGGCCGGCAGCTGCGGAAACTCCGTGAAAGAGCTGGTCTCACGCAGTCCGCTGCATCCCGGGTGGCCGAGGTATCGCCGCAGTCCTACGGACGGATCGAAGACGGCCGACAGACGAAAGTCACCGATCTCGGACTCAATGCGCTGGCGAATGCCTACAACGCCACGGACGAAGAGCGGAAGCTCCTGCTCGACCTCGCCCGGGAGATTCGAGAGGCAAGCGCTTCGGGTGGGGGATGGTGGAGGGCTTACGCCGATGCCATCGCCGCCGGGTTCGATCATTACCTCGCGTTGGAAGAAGCTGCGAACTGGGTGACCACCTGGCAGACCACAGTGGTTCCAGGTCTGCTCCAGACACGCGACTACCGGCAGGCGATCACCTGGGCCACCAACCCAGATCAATCGCCGGAGGAGGTCAACCGGACACTGGACTTTGCCGCACGACGCCAAGACCTTTTGGAACGTTCAGAATTCCGATTCGAAGCCCTGCTCTCCGAGGCGGTCCTTCGTTACAACGTCGGCAACTCGACCGTGATGGCCGAGCAAGTGAAGCATCTGCTGGAACGTTCCGATGCGCCGGGTGTTGAGATACGGCTCGTTCCCAACAGCGAGACTCGACCTGTCGGCTTGGTATCCCGTTCGTTTCACCTGTTCAGCTTTCCTCCGCTGCCCACTTCCAAGCTCCAGGAGCCTCCCGTGGCCTTCATGGAGGGATTCACCGGCTACCTCTATGTAGAGCGCGACATAGAGGTCACCAAGTTCTCCCGTGAAGCTGAGCGCATCCGGCATGTAGCGTTGTCGGTGTCGGCATCCAGGGACCTGATGCTGCGGATCTTGAAGGAGTAGAAATGACCGACCTTTCTCGGGCCGCATGGTTCAAGAGCAGCCGTAGCCATGGGGGGAGCGAATGCGTCGAAGCTGCCCACCTGGATAACGGCCATGTCGGTGTGCGGGACTCCAAGAACCCCACCGGCCCGGCCCTGATCTTCACCCCCGGCGAGTGGGACACCTTCCTGGCCGGCGCCAAAGACGGCGAGTTCGATCACCTCTGACCAGATGCAGAGAACCCCGACTTCATCTGGCGAGAGGTCGGGGGCTCTCTTCCACTTGGCTTGAGGATGGCGGAGAGCGCACAGGGAACTGGGGTCTGGGTACGCTGCGATAACCAAGTTCGATCAGCGGCAAGGGGAAGGATCGACCAGTGGATTTCGATGAAGCCGCCCAGCAGCACTCAGCGTGGGTGGAGTGGTCACGCCCGCAGCGAATCGCCGAGGCAATAGACCATCTGTTCACCGACACCCTCCCGGCAGTGCCCACGGACTGGAGGACTCACTCCGGTAAAGCTTTGGGCCCCATGCCTCAGGGCGTGGACCGGTACAGCAATGAGATGGCGGGCAATTGGCTCAGCGAAGCGTTCCGCTACTTCTTCCCCGATGACGATGCCCTGACGGAGTCGGACAATGCCGAACTCGTGAACCAATTCATCTGCTACATCGGTGATTACTTCGTTCGACACTGCGACGGCCGATGGGTCAATGATCCCGAGGCGAAGGTACTTCACGAATTCGGTCCGGCGATTTGTTACGACTGGACCACTGACATCGACTACCCGGTCAACCTGTTGTTCGATGCCGCCGAAACAGATGGGTTCATCTGCGTGACCCTGGAGTGGTACTCGCGCACAGTTGAATACGCGAAGGCGCATGGCCTACCCCACGAACAGCTCGAACTGGAGCGGAACCACGGCCTCGGCTGACAGGGGTCCGGGGGGATGGTCAGTGATGACGAGCTTCGCCGACGAGGTATCGAGCAGGCTCGTAGAGAACAGCGAGAAGCGTCCAAGCGGGCTCGGGATTCGAACGAACGTGGACGTTGGTTCCATCGAGGAATGGCGGAGCTACGCGGCGAAACACGCGACCACGGTTGGCGCCATGAGCAGCCCTTGAAGTTGCGACCAGGACTCACACGAGTCCACGACACCGCCCGGTCCGTGAACGAACTCGGCGGCCGCGACTTCACCGAATACAAATGGGGCGAGAACGTCGGCGGCGATCTCACTATGGCGCAGCTCGCCAAAGACCGCGAAGCCCTCCGGCAGGACCCGAATGCTCGTGGTACCTGGGTGCTCGTACAAGGGGCAGCCGATCCGGCAACCCGTCGCGAGCTCGATGCCCTGGCCCAGGACTTTCCCGGGCGCTTTCATATCGAGGAGATCACCCAGCAGCAAGCAGTCAAGGCATTGCGGCTTGGGCGAGAACTCGAGCGCACTCGCGACCAACTGGAGCTGGTCGACTCTTCCAAACTGCGTAGCCAGCAGCGAGCACGAGAGCGATACGAAAAGGCACAGGAGAAGGAACGCACCCGGGAATCGGCTCGGCGTGCGGTGGAGCAGCAGCAACGCGCACGCCGAGAGCGAGAAGCCGTCGAACTGGCCCGGCAGAAGCAGCGCGAAGCCCTCGAACGCCTGAAGGGGAGCGCCCGCCGGAACCAGGAAGCCATCGCACGTGGCGAGACTCCGCCGATGACCGCACGGGAAGCAGCGGACATACTCGCCGTCTCTCGGCCCACTCCGGGAGTGATGTCGCCATTCCGGGAACCTCCACGGCCGACTCGCAGTAGCCGCGACGGACCTACCAGGGAGCGCGGGTTGGAGCGGGACCGTTGACTCGGGCCTACTATGCCAATCAGGCAGGTACCAGATCCGCTTCCAGCAAAGTTGGGTTCGCGGCATCTTCGGTCAGTCGGCCAGAGAAGGCTGCGGCCAGGAGCGAGCGACGGAGCCCCTGTGACCGTTTAAGTTGACTTTCGATTTCTCCCTTGAGTACGTGGACGGCCTCGATCAACTCACGGCATGAACTTACGATTGACAACTGTACATCCGGGGAAGGAATCTCGATTTGAATCGACGCGAGGCGTGCCCGACCGAGGTGGTTTATACCGACACCGCGCGCGGCCGGCATAAACCGGCCAGCTCGCGCCTCCGCTAGCAAAAATTTCTGAACGAACTCCGGGTCCGCCGAGTGGCACCGGACACGGAGCAAAGTATTCTGGAAACAGACATCTGCGGGTATTCCGGAATAAAGCGCAGACTTCCCGACCTCGGCGGCACTGCCCGACGCTTCGGTCAGCAGGATATCTCCGGAAATAAGGCGATAGGTCTGCTCCTCGGTCTCGGTAAAATGCATCTCCTTGACATCGTCCAGTCGCAGACTGTCCCAGTCGACATTCGCGGCACGTAGATAAGGACGCATTCGGTCGCCACTGTGGTTTTTGGGTGATCGCTGACGGCCGAGACGGACTTCCGCAATTCCCTGCAGTTCGACCCGCTCCGCGTTACTCAGACCATGTGTTAGATTCCAGAGCCCGGCAGTGAGGAGCGCTTCGCTACGTGCAAGCGCAAGCCGAAGATTTCTATCAGCAGCATCGAGGCGGGAGAGGTGGTCTTCGAGGATTTCGACAATGCGACGTTGTTCGTCGAGTCCGGGAAGAACCAGCGGGATAGATCGCACATCAGCACCCGCGACTCCGGACTGGCCAGCGGTTGTGCGTATCCGTGGTTCTAGATGCCTGCGAACAGCCGGGGACTGCAATTGATAGTTAACGAAGCGTGGGTCGGCGCGGCGGTCGTCCAGGACGACCCGAATCAGTTTGTCAGGGTGAATCACATACTGAGCATGTGCTGGCACGACCCCGGCAGTACCAACCAGTGCGCGGCTGCCGTTGTACCGGGTTATCAGCAGGTCACCGGGCGCAATCGAGAACTTTTCGATTTGCTCGGGCGTGAGTCCCTCAACGAAACGTGAATCGTCCAGATTGACTCGCCCCGCCCGGACGGCCGAGATTCGCAGTATGTGTGAACTGGAGTCGCTCGCCTCGTCGGTCGGACGCTTGGCGAAGATTCCATTCCGGACGCTCAGCGCAATCTCTCCAAGCGAAGTTGTCGGCCAGCTCACGCAGTCAACTCCGTATTCAGTTCGTCGATGAGGTCGGCGGTACGGTCACCGAGGTCGCGGAGGGCACCGTCCGTACCGCCGCGTTCGGTGAAGGGGGAATCGTCCAGGTCTTCGGGTCCTATCCCCGCCGACGCCGCGATGACCGAGACCATGCGGTCGAGCCACCACCTTTCCGTTTCGCTGAATACGACTCCCGCCTGCTCCTGCTGGGCGAGCCATCCGGCGTACCGCTGCCGGACCCGATCAGCGTAAGGGACCAGTTCATCGTCCACACCGACGGTGTACCGGACCAGCGACACCAGATCCGTCAGCGTGCGGTGGTTGTTCAGCACCGAACCGCCCACGTGCACTTCGAGAGCGGAGTAAGCGTTCCAGATGATGTCCGGTGTCCAGTTGTGCGGTGGGCGGGCGATGCGCTCGGCGAGTTCCTGGATATCGCGGAAGCTCGCGCGGCGATCCCGGGCTTCGGAGAGAAGCTGGATCGCGGTGATCTCGTCGCGGTGTTCCTCCAGGTATGCACTCCAGGACTCGACCACCGAGCGAGCCCGGGACGTATCGACCACACCGTGCGCGTCGAGTAGAACATCCTGGCTGACCTGATCGATGATGCGATCGTGCGTGCGCCGGAGCTCGAGAATGCGATTGCGCAGTTCGGGGTTGGCGGCGATCGGCTCGATCGCACGGTCCAGGAGATCGGATACCGTCGTGCCGTTCTTCACCGCTTCGGCTTGAACGTCAGGGTTCACGGCGTCTACGAGGCCGCGGACGATATCGCGCACCGGTGTGCCGGCGACCTGGTCGAGTTCGACACGTTCGGGATCGGTGAGGTCGATTTCGAGTTTCGCCAGGCGAGCGGCGAGGGTGGCGGTCTCGTCCTCGGTGAGGTTCAGTGCGGCGGCTTTGTCCAGGAGTTTCTTCAGCGAAGCCTTGCGTTCGCGGTTCAGCGGCGGATCGACGAAGTCGTGCTCGGTGACGCCGATGGCGTCCACGATCACGAATTGGGTCTTCTTCTCGGCATCCGGCGTCACCGACTGGTAGTCGGCGGGTGAGATGGTCCGGGCGCCACGGCCCTTCATCTGCTCGAAGTACTGGGCCGAACGCACATCACGCATGAAGAAGACGCACTCCAGCGGTTTGACGTCGGTGCCGGTGGCGATCATGTCCACCGTGACGGCGATACGCAGGGTGGGGCTGGTACGGAATGCCTTGAGATGCCCTTTCGCGTCCCGGGCACTGTAGGTGATCTTCGCGGCGAAATCGTTTCCTTTCCCGAAGACGGCCCGCACGGTGGTGACGATTTCCTCCGCGTGCGCGTCGTCCTTGGCGAAGATCAGCGTTTTCGGCACGGTGGTCCGGCCCGGGAATATCTCGGTGAACAATCTGTCGCGGAACGTCTCCAGGACGGTCCGGATCTGCGAGGTGCTGGTCACCGCGCGGTCTAGTTGACCGGAGGTGTACTGCACGTCGTCATCCAGCATTTCGAGCCGTTCGGCCCGGGTCCGACGATCGACCTTCGGTACCACGGTACCGGCCTCGATCAGCGAACCGTTCGCACTGATCTCGGTGCGAATCCGGTAGATCTCGAAGTCGACATTCACGCAGTCGGCGACCGACTGCGGATAGGTGTACTCCGACACCATGTTGCGGCCGAAGAAGCCGAAGGTCTGTTTACCGGGAGTCGCCGTCAAGCCGACGATATGTGCGTCGAAGTACCGCAGCACGTCCTGCCAGACACCGTAGATCGAGCGGTGCGCTTCATCTACGATGACCAGGTCGAACGTCTCCGGCGGCAACTCCGGGTTATAGGCGACACTGACCGGCACATCGGGAACGTAGGCGTCCAGGTCCGGATCGTCGGTATCGGCGACCTCTTCACCTTGCAGCGATTTGAACACGCGTTGGATCGTCGAGATCACCACATTGGACGACCCGAGCAACCCGGCCTTGGTGAGCTTGTCGACGTTGTAGATCTCGGTGAACCGACGGCCGTCGTCGGGCGTGCGGTAGTTCTGGAACTCCGCGAGGGTCTGATCCGCCAGGTTGTTGCGGTCGACCAGGAAGAGGATGCGCGAGAATCCGGCGTACTTCAGTAGCCGGTAGGACTGGGTGACCGCGGTATAGGTTTTGCCCGCGCCGGTCGCCATCTGCACCAGGCTGCGGTCGTGTTCCTGTTCGCGCAGGCTCTTCTCGACCCCACGGATCGCATCGATCTGCGCCGGACGCAGCCGTGCGGTATCCAGTTCGGGCAGCGAGCGGATCTTCGCGCGCCAGGTGGGGGCCTGGGGGTTCAGCTCGGCATCGCGGAGAATCCGCGCCAGGGTCGCCGCTTTCGGGAAATGGAAGAGCCTGCGGGAACGGGGTTCCGGGTCGAATCCGTTGGTGAACTTCAGTTCGGTGCCGCTCGCCTCGAATACGAACGGCAGGCGACCGTCGACCGTCAACGCCTTCAACCGAACATCGGCGGGCAGCCCTTCCGCGTACATCGACGACTGCCACTCCACGCCCGAAAGTGGGGTGCCCATCGGTTTGGCCTCGATCACGCCGACTACCTTTTTGTCGACGTAGAGCAGGTAGTCGGCGCGGCCGTGTCCCGGTGCCATCGTCACCTCACGCACCACGACCCCCTGCGCGGCGAACAGGTTCAGCTCACGCTTGTCCTGCACCACCCAACCGGCAGCGGCGAGTTGGGAGTCGATCAGCACTCTGGCCCGCTGCTCTGCGGCAAGACGCTGGTCCGCAGGTCTGTTGCTCATATCAATCGAAGATATCGGAGGACAACCACTTTCACGGCGCGATCCGCGCACCGCACCTTTCGGCTCGTCGACCATCAGGCCGCCGACTGCACGGATTGGTCAGGCTTGGTCCGATCGAAACGTTCACCCAGGGGCTGCCCGCCTGCTTGTGGTCACGGCGGAAGCGCGGGATGTCGGCTCGGGTCGGATGGACCGGCTCGATCGCCGGCCCCACCCGGTCGGTGCGGCCGGTCGGACAGGCGGACAGTCACGCGGAGCTCATCTCCTCTTCCGGACGAATCCGCAGGTTAGAATCATGACAACACTGCGGTGAATGCGGTCTCGATCAGGCTGGAGGTGGTCCGATGGCAATGCCCGCTCCGGGACTGGACCGGTGGACTGCGGCGGATCTCGACCGTATGCCGGCAGACGGATTGCGATATGAGGTGTTGAATGGCCAACTCGTCGTGAACGCTGCTCCCAAACCCCGCCACCAGTGGCTGATCCGTCGGCTCGGCAGAGCACTCGACGATGCGGTACCCCCGGACTGGGTGGTGCTCGAAGGTGTGGGAGTGCTGATCGGCGATGACGAGCCGATCCCGGACCTCATCGTGGCCACCGGACCGATTCCCTGGGATGGCCGCGGGGTGCCGGTGGAGCAGGTGCGGCTCGCGGTCGAAGTGGTCTCCGGCTCCACCACCTTGGCCGACCGGATGACGAAACCGGTGCTCTATGCCGCCGCCGGAATACCCCACTACTGGCGATTCGAGATCAATTCCTTCCGGGGCCGTCTACCCGCCGAGGATCTGCCGGTCCTCTTCGCGCACTCTCTGGGGTCTGCCGAGAGCTACGAACTCACCAACCGCGCGTCGGCGGGCGATGTGGTGACGCTGAAGGCCCCGTTCGACATCACGCTCGACCCTGCGACTTTGCTGCCCTGACCGGTGCCGGGGTTCTCAACGCTCCGGGCACAGGGCAGCCGTGAAATATCGCCCGGCTCGCCCTCGTATTTGTGACCACCGAGCATGGTGCCGGGACCTGCGCTAACTCGCGCGGACACCTTTCCCACTGTCGCCTTCCGCTACCGGCACCTCACCCGCCGCGCTCCGCCCCGCCCGCCGGCCGGAGAAAATGCAGTCCGACAGCGAAAGCCCGCTGACGTAGGGTTCACACAGATACCCGCGGCCGTCCGGCCCGCCGCGTAAAGGCCCGGGATCTCGCCGCCGTGGGTATCGCGGACCGCCCCGGTCTCCTCGTCGACCGCCAGCCCGCCGACGGTGAACATCGGGCAGGGGTTGGTCAGGCTCGGTTCGATCGAGACGTTCAGCATCCAGTACGGGCCGGCGCCCACCGGGCGCACGTATTCGGCCGGTTTGCCCACCGGGTCGGGGGCGCCGGTCGCGTAGGCGCTGTTGTGCGCGGCGACGGTGTCCCGTAACCCCGCCGGATCGACACCCGCGGCGGCGGCGACCTCGTCGAGGGTTTTTCCGCGTTTGGCCTTCCGGCGCATCACCTCGAACTGCATCCGCTGGAACCAGGCGGCCTGTGGTCCGATCTGGGAGATGGCGGTACGCATGAGCGCGTCGTCGGCGAGCAGCCAGCCGATACCGTCGTGCCGGTTGATCAGGGCGTCGCCGACGGCCGCGCCGTAGCGGGTCTCGTCGATGACCCGCTGTCCCTTTCCGTCGACCAGCATCGCGCCGGCGAACGAACTCGGTGGCAGCAGGAATCGCCAGGCCGAGACATTGCCCATTCGGTCGGTCGCGGCGCCTACGCTGCGGCCCAGTTCGATCCCGCTGCCGTCGTCGCCGGAACTGCCGAGGGCCAGCCCGTTCTTGTAGGCGGGCGCGTGGGCGTGCAGCATCTCGCGGTTGGCGATGAAACCGCCCGCGGTCAGCACCACGCCGCGCCGGGCCAGCACTCGGAGCGTGGTCGCGTACCTGCGGTCCAGCCGGGCCAGTCGTTTCTCCAGTGCCCGGCGCAGCGGCGGGTAGTAGATACCGGGTTTGGCGGCGATCGCGGCCAGCCGCGCGTAACGAGCCTTGACGCGCCCGGGCGCATCGCGCAGGCTCCGGCATTCGACTCCGACGACCGCGCCGGTGTCATCGGTGACCAGGGCGGTAGCGGTGGTCAGTGTTTCCACCCGCACGCCGCGCTGCTCCGCCGACCGGGCCAGCGGCGCGAACAGCTTCTTGCCGGAGGTGCCCCAGCCTTTGACCCGGTGGCCGCGCTGAGCGGGGGTGATATCGGCGAACGCGCCGGAGATCTCGCTGCCGGAGTAGTAGAGGTAGTAGTCGTTGTTCGGGTAAGAGGTCTTGTACGGGCACAGCGATGCCTCGAACGGCACCCCGTGCCCGGTGAGCCAGTCGATCATGGCGGGACTGTCGTCGACGAAACGCCGCAGTGTCGCCGGGGAGACCGCGTCACCGACCTCGCGTTCGAGGTAGGCCAGCATGAGTTCCGGGGTGTCCTCGACACCACCCGCGCGCTGCACCCAGGTGCCCCCACCGGCGTAGATGATGCCGCCGGAGAGCGCGGTCGCGCCCCCTCCGGTGAAGCGGTCCAGCACGAGTACCTGCGCACCGTCCTCGGTGGCCTGCAAGGCCGTCGCCGCGCCGTATCCCACGACCACCACGTCCGCGGCCAGGTCCCATTCGTGCGCCATCTACCAACTCCACCACAAACTGAAACGAGTTTCCCTGCTGTTTACGCTGCAGAACAAGTCTTCTGCCAGACAACATAGACCAACAGCGCCATCATTCTATAACGTGTTCTACATGAACGATCGGGAATGCGATGTGGTGGTGGTCGGCAGCGGCGCCGCCGGGATGACCGCCGCCCTCACCGCCGCGCACAACGGGCTGAGTGTGGTGATCCTGGAGAAGGCGCCGTACTATGGCGGATCTACCGCACGCTCGGGCGGCGGGGTATGGATCCCCGGCAACAAGGCCCTGCGCGAATCGGGCGGTCCCGACGACCGCGAGGAAGCGCGCAGGTATCTGCACAGCATCATCGGCGACGTGGTCCCCGCCGAGCGGATCGATACCTATATCGACCGCGGCGCCGAAGCCATGGATTTCGTTCTCGCGCACTCGCCGCTGAAGATGACCTGGGTCAAGGGCTATTCCGACTACTACCCCGAGGCTCCCGGCGGCCGCGCCGGTGGGCGGTCCTGCGAGCCCAAGCCGTTCAACGCCAAGATCCTCGGCGACGAGCGGTTCAATATCCATCCGCCCTATTCCAAGGCGCCGCTGAACGTGGCGGTCACCCAGGCCGATTTCGTCCGGCTGAACCTGATCCGCCGCCACCCGAAGGGCATGCTGCGCGCCCTGCGCGTCGGGGCGCGCACCTACTGGGCCAAGTTCACGAACAAACATCTGATGGTGATGGGCCAGGCGGTCATCGCGGGGATGCGCAAGGGCCTCATGGACGCGAACGTGCCCCTGCTGCTCGACACTCCCATGACCAAACTTGTCGTCGAGAACGGCAAGGTCACCGGCGTCGAAGCCACTCACAAGGGCGAAACGGTCACCTTCACCGCACGCCACGGCGTGGTGCTCGGCAGCGGCGGGTTCGAGCACAACGCCGAGATGCGCGCCAAGTACCAGCGCGAGCCGATCACCACTGAGTGGACAACCGGTGCCGCCACCAACACCGGTGATGGCATCGTCGCGGGCATGGACGCGGGCGCCGCGATCGGCTTCATGGAGGACGCCTGGTGGGGTCCGACCATCTTCAAGGGTGGTAAGCCCTGGTTCGCGCTGTCCGAGCGCAATCTGCCGGGTTCGATCATGATCAACCCGAAGGGTGAGCGGTTCGGCAACGAGTCCGCGCCCTATGTCGAGGCCGTGCACACCATGTACGGCGGTGAGTACGGGCAGGGTGAGGGCCCCGGCGAGAACATCCCGACCTGGCTGGTCTTCGACCAGCGCTACCGCAATCGCTATATGTTCGCCAGCCTGCAGCCGGGCCTGAAGTTCCCGTCGCGCTGGATGGAGAACGACCTCATCGTCAAGGCGGCGACCCTTGGGGAACTGGCCGAGAAGATCGGCGTCCCCGCCGACAAACTCGCGGCCACGGTGGAACGCTTCAACACGTTCGCCGAAACCGGTAAGGACGAGGACTACGGCCGCGGCGACAGCCAGTACGACCGCTACTACGGCGATCCGACCGTCAAACCGAACCCGTGCCTCGCGGCGCTGATCCAGGGACCGTTCTACGCGGCCAAGATGGTGCCCGGCGATCTCGGTACCAAGGGCGGCCTGGTCGCGGATACCGCCGCGCGGGTGCTGCGCGAGGACGGCACCCCGATCGAGGGCCTGTACGCCTCCGGCAACGTATCCACCCCGGTGATGGGCCACACCTACGCGGGCCCCGGCGCCACCATCGGACCGGCGATCGCCTTCGGCTACCTCGCGGTCCACGACATCATCGACCGCAAGAAGTCCGCGGCCTGAGCCGATCCGAGGAGAATCTGTATGCCCATCGATCCGAACGTCGCGCTCGGCGCCGAACTCCCGAGCAAGGAATTCTCCTGGACCGCCTCCGATGTCCAGCTCTATCACCTGGGCATCGGCGCCGGTCACCGCTGGACCGATCCGGCCGAACTGCGCTACCTCGACGACCGGGAACCGCAGGTGCTGCCCACCTTCGCCACCGTCGCCCACACCCTGCGCGATACCGACCCGCCGAAGGTGAAGTTCCCCGGCGTCGATATCGACCTGGCCAAGGTGGTGCACGGCTCGCAGGAGGTGCAGGTGCACCGGCCGCTGCCCGCCACGGGTAAAGCCACCCGCACCGGCCGGATCAGCGAACTGTGGGACAAGGGATCCAACGCGGTGATCGTCCAGGAGTTCACCGTCACCGGTTCCGACGGCGAAGCGCTGTGGACCGAACGCTCCTCCATCTTCGCCCGCGGCGAAGGCGGATTCGGCGGTGAGCGCGGCCCGAGCAGCAAGGCCGAACTCCCCGATCGCGAACCGGATTTCGACGTCACCACCGCGACCCTGCCGCAGCAGGCCCTGCTCTACCGCCTCTGCGGCGACCGCAACCCGCTGCACTCCGACCCGGAATTCGCGAAGGGTGCGGGTTTCCCGGCGCCGATCCTGCACGGTCTGTGCACCTACGGGATCGTCTGCAAAACCGCCACCGATACGGTGCTGGACTCGGTCGCCGACCGGGTGACCGGGTTCAAGGCGCGGTTCGCCGGAGTGCTCTTCCCCGGGGAAACCCTGCGCTCGCGGATCTGGCGGGAACCGGGACAACTGATCATCAGCGCCACCGCCGTCGAACGCGACGGCGCCCCGGTGCTGGGAGATGTGGTCCTCACCTACGCCGACTGACTCCGATCGAAGAGCGACCTCACTGTGCCCGGCGGATCCTACGGGGGGTCTGCCGGGCACAGTGGGTGTCCGGTGGCGGCGGGCTGTCGACCCGCGGCTCAGCGCCGCGCCCGATCCAGGAGGATCAGCGGGACCGCGGCGGCGACCAGCACACATCCGATCAGGCACACCGAGTAAGGGCGGATCCCCGCGTCGAGGACAGGTCTACCACTGATACGCCGCCGCACCCGGTACTACTCAGGCACCGGGACGGATACACCACCCGGGAGCCGACCCGCGGCACGGCAGGCTACCGCGAACTGAGGAAGAACTTCCTGGGGCAATCCGTGGAGAGCGGCCCGCCGCGCAGTGCCGAGTCGATCAAGTCCTGGAACGCCCCGTCCTGGGGTTCGTCGCGGTGCGTGACATGGCGGCCGGAACAGAACTGCTGGACGCTCGCGTTGACGGCCCCGGGCAGGTGCAGGCGTTCGGGCCCCTCGTTCTCCGAATACAGGTGGTATGCGGGAAGTCCGGGCGGCAACGCCGGTGGTGTGTTCAGTTGCTGGAGGAACTCCGAAGCCGGGGCGATATCACGGCAGCCGGGAAAGATGGGCGCGCAGAGAAACCCGAGCGGCTCGCCGTAGTTCGGGGTGCCGAAGTCGAGATAGGTTCCCACCGAATCGCTTCCGCCGAGGAATTTCACATAATGCCGCTGCGCCAGCCCGCCCATGGAGTGCCCGACCAGATCCACTCGCCGGGCACCGGTGGTCCGCCGGATATCGGCGACCTTGTCGGCCACCACAGCCGCCGAATCCGCGATCCCCTCGGTCCCCGAAGACCCGGCGGCAGCCGCGGGCAGCACCATGGAGTAGGCCCGGTAACCGCGGTCGGCCAGTTCCGCGCGCAAATTCTCGAGGATGCCGCGGTCTGCGTCGAAACCACCGATGACCAGAACAGGATTCCCCGGCGCGGGCTCGGCGCGGGCGAAGCCGAGCGGCAGCGCCGCCACCACGCAACCCAGCGATACGACAGCGAATCGGACGAGGACAGCGCGCACAGTTTTCATGAACCTGCTTCCCGGAGGCTGAATGGCCGCTGCGCCGGCATCCCGGACCGCGCACAGCGTCGACCGACGCCAGGATGCTAGTGCGGTAGTCGCGCAGGTTTCGGGAGGCGCGACGGGATCGCCGGAGCGGCCGGCCGAATATCATCTCGCGGCACAATTACCTCCCGGCCCGGGCAATTCGCTCAGCCCTGCCGCACGGATTCGCGAAGCGCACAAGCGAACCAGGCAAACACCGGGGCCAGATCCGGCGGTGACGGCCAGTCGTTGACCGTGGACACCAACTGCCAGTACCGGGCGACCCGGGGATCGTCGGCCACCTCCAGCCTTTCCAGGATCCAGCCGCGGAATGCGCCGTCGTCCGGCCTGCCGAAGGTCTCGGCATACCGCCCGGCCAGCCGATCGACTATCGGGAGCGCCGCGGCCGAGCCCGGGTCGATACCCGCTTCCAACGCCCCGGTCACCTCCTCGCGCACAGACTCCGTCAGCTCGTGGTGCAGTCCGGTGTCGTCACCCGCGGCTCGTTCCTTCGCCTGGTATTCGGCCATCCGGCGCACCGCGGCGCGAAAGTTCTCGTCCCGCACCAGTGCCACCAGGTCCATCCATGCCGTGACCTGTTCGGTGGTGGGCTCGGCCGGTAGGTCCGGCATGGTCGAGCGCAGCAACGCCACGACAGCGGGGTTCGCGTCGACCGTGCCGAAGGTTCCGTCCACGAAATCGTGGACCAGGCGGTGTCGTTCGGCTGCGGACAGGTTGACCAGTTCGTGCATCAGTTCCATCTCCTGCGGATTCGAATCCCGGTCGGCCACCGCTCGCACCACCGCACGCCGGAGTCGCAGCGTGCGGATCTGGACCTCGAGGGCGTCCGCGTGCGCGGCCGCCACCTCACGCAGGGAGGTCTCGTGGGCCAGGATCGCCCGCACTGTCGCGAGGTCGATATCGAGCGCGCGCAAAGTGCGGACCAGCTCCAAGCGTGCCAGCGCGTGGGTGTCGTAGAGCCGGTAACCGGCCGGGCTGTGGGCGGTCGGCGGGACGATTTCCCGATCGGCGTAGAACCGGATGGTTTTCACCGAGAGTCCGGTCCGTTCGGCCAGGGCCCCGATCGTGTAGAGCGTCTCGTCGTCCATGGGCACCAGCCTGCTGTCTCCCCCGGGGGGAGACACAAGACAATTCCCGAACGCGACAACGCAGACGTGCGCACACCGCCGCGATCGCCCGATCAGCTGCCGATGGTCACCACCGCCGAGTAGCGAGGCGGTGTCCTCCGGCTCGGTAGTGTGATCCGGTGACAGATCGGAGCCCGGAACATGATTCGGTATCGCTCGCCCTGGCCCGCCCCTTCCTCGGCCGGACCGTCGATCTCACCTTCGACCGACCGTACGGAAGCCTGCACCCGCGCTGCGGATTCCGCTACCCGGTGAACTACGGCTACGTCCCCGGCACGCTCGCGCCGGACGGTCAGGAACTGGACGCCTACTATCTCGGTCCGGACGAGCCGCTGGCCACCGCACGAGGCAGCTGTATCGCGATCGTCCACCGGCTGTACGACGATGACGACAAACTGGTGGTCGTCCCGCCGGGAAGCCCGGATCTCGAGGACGCGGCCATCGTGGCCGCGGTCGAGTTCCAGGAGAACCACGGTGAGTACGTGATCGTGCGACGGTGAACCCGCAACGGGTGCGGACCGAGCGCCCGTCGCTGCTCGGAGCAGAGAAAGCGGCGCGCGCGGTGGCGGCGCCGGTAGGTTCGCGCTCGTGGAGATCGTGCCCGTATCACCCCGGCTGACAGCACTGCGATTCGCCGACACCAACGACCTGAATGTCTACGTGTGGGACGACGGCGGAACGATCACCCTGATCGACGCCGGACTGCCCGGTTCCCTCACCGAGATCGACAAGGGACTCGGTGCGCTCGGGTTCGCGCCAGAGGCCGTGCGGCGGGTGGTGCTCACCCACGCCCACGACGATCACATCGGGTCCGCGGCCGATCTCGCTGCCCGTGGCGCCGAGATATGGGCCCACCACGCCGATGCCGATATCGTGCGCGGCCGGCGACCGCAACCGTCTCCGGTGCTGCGTGACTGGGAACGTCCTATCGCCGAGGCTCTCCCACCGGGCCCGCGGCCCCGTCCGGCTCCGGTCCACCGCGAACTGCGCGCCGGCGATGTCCTCGATTTCGGTGGCGGCGCGGAGGTAGTCGAGGTTCCGGGCCATACGGCCGGCAGTATCGCGTTGCATCTCCCGCGCTATCGATTGCTCTTCACCGGTGACACACTGGCGAACGTGCGGGGGGGTCACCATGCCGGGAGTGTTCAACCTCGACAGCGCCGCCGTCGACGCGGCGGCGGACCGGCTGGCCCGGTTCGATGTCGATACCGTCTGCGTCGGCCACGGCGAGGTGGTGACCGCCGCACCGCTGCGCGCCTGGCGGGCCGGGCGGTCGGTGCGCTGATCGCGGCCGGACCATCCGTACCGGCCACGCCCCCGTGCCTTCTTCAGAAGAGCCGCTGGAAACCCGGCGACGCCAGGGCCAGACGTAGCGTGTCGTCGTCGCGACAGGAAAGCGTGAGCTCGTACCGGTCCGGAGTCCGGGCTTCGCCGGAGATACCGTCGATCCCGGTGGAGGTGGTGACCTGCCAGCCCAGTTGTTCCCAAATCCGCAGGATCAACGGCAAGTAGGCCTGTGGCCGGTCCGGTGGCGGTGGCTCGAGGAAATAGCGGGTTTCGAGCCGATCGACCTGGTAGATGTTTCCGGCGTCGTCATCGCACGGCAGGAGTGTCTCCCCACCCGGGCCGTCCTGGGGTCGGGCGTCGAGCTCGCCGCCGAGTGCGTCGAGCAGTTCCGCGAGGATTTCGCGGATGCGGGCGCGGGCGGTGTCCTCGGTGAGTTCGCGGCTCCACACGACCGCTCGTGCCGCTCGCACGGTCGACAGCGCGGCGACCCGCTGCCGCAGTTCATCCGGAGTGACAGGCGTGGCAGGCTCGGGTGGAAGGTCGCGTTCCAGCTCGAAACCCTCGCCCATCAGATCGTCGAAAGTGCGGCCGAAGTCCATGGGCCGTTCCATATCGCCGCCGTATTCCCAGCCGACCGTGTCACCGGGCAGATCCGGGGAGGCGAAGTAATTGGTATCGCCCAGACCCTTGGCGATCAACATCGCCCGGTCACCCGGGATCCGTTCGTCGGTATCCCAGTTCCGCACCGATCCGGACAGACCGAGCTCGTCGTAGGTCTGCATGTCCCGGGGCCGGGCCGGACCGAAGGAGACGCCGTCGAGGTCGGTGAATCCGGCATGGACCATACCGAGGAAAACCCGCAGCGGTTCCGGCAGCGCATCCCAGTAGGGCGGCACATCGGCGCCGAAGGTCGCCGGATCCCAGCCGATACGGAACTCGTGCGGCTGGAATGGTTTACGCAGCGCGTACAGCAACACCCAGTCGCCACGCAGCAGACAGACGCGCACATCCTCGAGGCATTCGGCCAGCACGGCACCGAACCGGGGCACCAGCTCGAACATGTCCAGATTCCACAGCGCCACCGCCGCAGCGCTCCGGACGCGCGGATCGCGGGCACCGGCGATCGGAGCCCACTGTGCGGGGACGTGCGCGGCGGCGGAGGTCCCCGGTTCGACGAGCAGCGCGGAGCCGGCACCGAATTCCGCTACGACCCGCGCGAAGTCCACAGTGTCCACGCCACGCATTGAACAGCAGGGGTCCGACAGGTGCCGCGCGATCCTCGGTATTCGCCCCCGGACGTGCCACCATGTGGTGACCAGGCCCCAGGGAGGTGACGGCATTGCCCGGACAACAGGGAGACCGCACCGGTGATCCGTTCGGCGGCAGACGACCCACCAGCCACGAACGCAGTACCGGACTACCGTGGGACACCTCATATGTAGACGGGCCGGCCCCATGGGATACCGGCCGCCCACAACCGGCGGTGGTGCGCCTGGCCGCCGAGGGCGGTTTCACCGGATCGGTACTCGACGCAGGCTGCGGGACCGGCGAGAACGCACTGCAGATCGCCGAGGCAGGGCTGCCGGTACTCGGGTTCGATGTGGCGGAAACGGCTCTGGCGGCAGCCCGGGAAAAGGCGGCCGACCGAGGAATCGAGGTCGAGTTCGTCGTCGCCGATGCGCTCGAACTGGGCGGAATCGACCGCGGATTCGACACGGTGCTGGACTGCGGCCTCTTCCACACCTTCGATACCGCGGAGCGCCACCCCTACGTCGCGAGCCTGGCCTCGGTGACCGCGCCCGGTGCCACGCTGTACCTACTCTGCTTCAGCGACGAGGGCCCCGACCTCGGCCCCCACCCGGTGAGCCTCGAGAAACTGAACGCGGCCTTCACCCCCACCAGCGGCTGGAGTATCGCCGCCGTCGTACCGGACCGGATAGAAACGCGATTCCACGAGCACGGCGCATCGGCCTGGTTGGCGACAATAGACCGCGTCTGAACGGGGACACGGCGGAGATGCCGGTCGGCTCGAACGCTAGATCGGTCTGCCGAGTGGGATTCGCTCGATCAGGTCCCACGAGTACCCGACCCGCCGGCGGTGGAGCAAGACCATCGACACCTCAGGGATAGCCACCCTCACCATTCGCGAACTCCGGTTGACCGTTGCCACCGCTTCATCCACTTCAGGAGGCGCGATCCCGTCCGAATTGCCGTAGGCAACGGTCACGTGCGGGGGATGCCGCGGCCGTGGAGCATCCAGCTCGGAGACCGCAACGGTGTACTCCGCCCCCAGCTTCGCCCGCAATAATCCGATCTTCCCGACGGGTGTCACATTGAAGATCAGCGCGGTGGACACCCGCTTCAGCGCACCGATGGTCAAATCGAACGGAGCCACGTCGCCAAGCCTGCGCCGGGCACTGGTCTTTACCGCGCGAAGTCGGTCGGGAGTCAGCTCAGCCGATCCACCGATACGGTCGACGGTGAGATGCAGGCTGTCCAGCGGCACCGGATCATACTGCGGAAAGGCAAGTCGGCTCTGGCAATCGGCGGCCGCCGAGCGCAACGGTGCCGAGTTGTCGAACGTCAGAAACCAGTAATATCCAACTACTCCAAGCGGCTTTGTCCAGTGGTTTCTCATCTGACCGCGGACGGCGACTCCTCCTGTTGCACCGGATCTCTTCCGATTCGGCATCGGTTCTCCGACGTGCCGCAATCAGGCCACAGATCGTCGCCAACCCGGGGTACAGACGCCCGCGAGCCGCGAGATGCCGAACCCATTCGGTGACCCGCTCGCACCGGAACTGTTGGGTCTACGGGCGTACTCCCGGTGCTTCTCTATCTACTTTCGGAAGTAATCCATCGTCCACATTTCGTGTCCTGCCGTAGTGAATCGATTTCCGGTCTGCTGCATGACCGGACGCACAGCAGAAATAGGGGTTCCATCCGGATGTAGGAACTCCGGATTGAACCAGGCTGCTTCGACCTCACCGATGAAGGTGACGTGGTCACCGGCCAAATCGATGCGTGCGATAGTCCGGCAACTCATCCAACCGATACCGGATAAAACAACCGGCCCGTAACCCGACATCTCGAGGTTCCAATCGATCCCACTCGCTCGCAGCTTCTCCTCGGTCGAACCGAAAGGAAAGCGCGAGTATTTGGCGCCCAGCTTCCAGACAGCCTCCAATTGGTTCGACACCGGGACGCTCAAAGCAAAGCCCGGGGAGGACGTCATTGCGCGGCACGTATCCCACTCTTTGAACACGGCTACTGCGACATGTTGTGGGTCTGTCGAAACCGATGTCACGTTGGAGACAGGGATCAGGTTCGGCCTACCGTCATGGGTCGAGGTTCCGATCAGGTATGCAACCCGAGGGGCGAGTAACCGGTGCGCTCTGGTCGCGAATGCATTCTCGGCCATCATCCGACACCTCCGATCACCGTTTTGAACTCTCGAATCGCGTCGTCCAACGCCTTGCCTGATTCGTCTCCAGACCACCCTGCACGGAGGTCGTGCCACACTCGGTCGATCCCGACAATCACTTGCGGGATCCGCTGACCATGCGGAGTCTCCAGCACGCGCCACAAGCTTTGGAGCGCGGCATCCGGGCCTTCCAGATGGAGCAGGGATCGAGCCGAGTTGATCTCGGCCAGAGTGAGCGTAGCGGGCCAGGTATCAGCTTTCGCCGGAGCATACATACCGATGGTTTCACCGGCTTCGATCAACGCTCTCGACCAGTCTCCGAGATCCGCGTGGACCATAGAGTTGTAGTAGTGGTGGCGAGCAAGTGAGAACGAGAACGTGGCCCCGAATTGCGTCAAGGCTTCACCGTCCGAGGACCTCGAACGCTCATCACAGGCTCTTGTCAGCGCTTCGTGCGCCGAGTCCTTGTCCCCCATCTCGGCGTAAGCGCGCGCCGCCAATCCGGACAGGCGAGCCGCGGACAACCCGTACGGGTCACCAACCCTTTCGATCACCTCGAGTACGTCGTTCGCCGTCCCCCACCACGAATGAACCATCGCCCAGGTGCAGTACGCCCACGTGATCAGAGACCGATGCCCGGCCAGCTCGGCGAACCGTACCGCGATCCGTGACTGAATTACCGCAGCTTTCGGTTCGGCCAGATCGTGCGAGACGGAGCCCAGGAGTGAACACGCCGCGGCCATCAGCACATACTCCGTGGCCACGCGTCTCAGATCACCGGCGGCACTCTCGACGGTCGTCGCTTCCACCGCGGGGCGGTTCAACAACCCATTGAGACTCGATGAACTCTGTGCGGCGTTCAGCACCACATCCTGCAATCCAGCGCCGGCGACCGCGCCGACTCCGATGGCACGGAGCGCATTCCGTCGGTTCGTTTGCTCTTCTCCTTCGCTCATGGACGGCATCCGGTCTCTCGGTAGACGCTGAGCTCGCAGGCTCGAGGCACGCTGCCGAAGCAGTATCAGACGTCCACCTGCGTTCAGTATCGCGTCGATTGCCGCTATCAACTCACGCGACGGCAGATTGGCGTCCTCCCACTCCGCCATCGAGACGTATTGCCGGGAGTAGCCGATCCTGCCCGCGAGTACTCGCTGACTCATCCCCGCTTCTGTTCTGAGCCTCTTTATCTCCCGAGCCAGTTCATCGGCGAGAGCCGCGGCCCTCGACGGGTGTGGAGCTGCGGCCGCTCATCGAATTCCCCTCCTGCTCATGGACTCATTCTGGCCCAGTGCCTTGTATGGCAAGCCGGCTTTCGGCGACTTGCTACCTTCCGGATCGACCAGGCAGCGAGTTCCCTCGAAACAGAAAAGACGCGTATACGAGCAAGATCGAGGAGCGAGCGACCATGACAGAGCAGCCGAACGATCCGGGCTCGGCCCTACCGATGAGAGGCCCGATCAGCAATCAGGCCATCGCGATCGCTCGGTCGCTCTGGCACGCTGATCACGGCACCGATCGAGCGCTACTGGAACGAGTCGCGGCCGGGCTGCGCGCACCCGAGTACTCGGGTGAGTTCCACCCGCAGCGCGATATCGATCGGATTATCGCCCGGTATCGAGCGACCCACGGCCGTGTCCGCTGAAGGCGGCACGGTGTGGCCGCAGTGCGCCGATCACGCGGTCCCGTGGATCACGGCCGGCTTGCTGGAGTGGAAACGCAGCACGCGGCCAGACCTCTGGGTGCGTTGCCCGGAATCTCTCTTCTGCCTCAGGGGGGCACCGGTTGTGGGCGGGCATATCGGTGATCACGAGCGCAACGTCTCGGGTCTCTGCCCGTGGATCGGCGTGCGAGTCGTGGATTCCGCGCCTGGTTGCGGATGTGGGCCCCATCACAACCAGGCAGTTGCGGATCGTCCTGCGCGTGGACTACCGGCCGAACGGGATGATCCGCTCGGTCGGTTGCCCGGGCAGCGGCTGCCGGGAGATCGTGCGCTTGGTGCAGGGCCGAATCGGCCCGCATGCCGGGCCGTGCCCATGGGTGGGGGTCGCGGTGATCGACCGCGGCCCGCACCCGCCGACCTTGCGAGGCGGTTGCGGACCCCTACCTGTATCAGGCTCCTGGCTCGGCGGCGAGGGCCGGCGACCGACTCGGCGCACCGAACCAGCCGGTAAGCGCCGCACGAAGCCCGTCCGCCGCGAGATCGGCCGGTTCGCCGACAGTCGCGGCCCAGGCGATGTGGGCGTCCGGGCGGATCAGTAGCGCGTCGGCCGGACGAGCATCGGTGGTGGCTGTCCGGATAGCGACGCGGTCCTGCCACTCCCGGGCGACCTCACGTATTTCGGCTCGGTCGGCGAGATCCAGCAGGACCGGTCGTGCGGAGCGCAGGAGGTCGGCGACACTGGTCTCGCCGGACAAGGCGAGGTCCGGGGCGAACGTACCGGTCAGCGGATGGTTGTTCGGGTTGGGCAGGTCGTAGCGGACATCGGTACCCGCGATGAAACCGGCCACCCGGCGGGCGGACTGCTCGTCACCCAGCAGTTCCTGGACCACCTCCCGCAGCGCGTCCGCGGCCGGGTCGAGCCCGCGCCGCAATGCCACCTGGGCGCGGGTCTGCCGCAGGGCCCGAGCTCCCGCGTAATGGCGTTCGGTGTGGTAGCTGTCGATCAGTCCGGGTGGGGCCCAGCCGTGGATATCGGCGGCGAGTTTCCAGCCGAGGTTCACCGCGTCGAGCAGACCGGTGTTGAGTCCCGACCCGGTCGCGGGCAACAGGTGGGCGGCGTCGCCCGCCACCAGGATCCGGCCGGCGCGGTAGGTCTCGGCGTGGCGGTCCTTGAAGGTGAAGCGCGCCAATCGCAGCGGTTCACCCATCGGAATCTCTTTGCCGAGCACTCGGCGCACGCTGTCCCGGAATTCGGCGAGGGTCATGGGCTCGTCGTCGGCGATATCGGTGGACTCGTCCTCGGTGGTCGAGAACATCAGCGTGTCCGGGGTCGGCGACCCGTATCCGAAGGCACCGTGTGCGGTGCGGGTGAAACCGGTGGTGATCCGGCCGAGGCCCGGCCCTTCGAGATCGCCGTTGTCGAGACGGGTCACCGAATCCGGCACGGTGACCTGGCACACGCGGTTCACCTCGGGGTAGGTGGTGCCGGTGAACGCGATACCGGCCATCTCGCGGATCCGGCTGCGCCCGCCGTCGCAGGCGACCAGGTAGCGCGCGGTGATCCGGTACGGACCGTCGGGGCCGGACACCTCCGCCGTCACCGAGGTGTCGTCCTGATGTACCCCGACCACCTCGTGGCCGCGGCGGATATCCGCGCCGAGTTCACCCACCCACTCGGCGAGCAGTTCCTCCAGCCGTGTCTGCGGCAGCGGTAGCCCGCGCAAAGGCGGGTCCACCATGCCGGTGAGATCGACGTGCACACCGCCGAAGGGGTAGCGGGGCGGCGGTTCGGGGGCGGTCACGGCCGCTTCGACCCGCTCCAGCAACCCGCGGTAGTGCAGCAGTTGCAGGATCTGCCCACCCAGCCCCTGGGCCTTCTGCGTGGTCCTGGGCTGCGGGTACTTCTCCAGGAGCAGCGGGCGCACGCCCGCCAGACTCAGTTCGCCGGCCAGCAGCAGGCCGGTCGGGCCCGCGCCCACGATGACGACCTCGGCCTCCACCTCCGGCCGCTGCTCCGCGGCTCCGCACTCGTGTCCCTTCGCCGACGACTGCACTCGCACCTCGCAAACCCTTTCTGTCCCACGCTTGTGGGCTCGGCCAGCGAGTATGGGGCACCACCCGGGCCTTGCCGCAAGCCCCCGGGTCGGCTATATCTTGAAAGGGGCGGGGGTCGAGATCACTTCCCGTCGTTCGGAGTACCTGAAGGCCGGAAACTCCTCCAGTTCCTCCTCGGTATCGAAAGTGCCCGCCATCAGATCGGCCATCGAGCGGGTCGGTTGTGACGGAAGTCGGTAGCTGTGACCGCGCATACGCAGCAGATCAAGAGGATACTTCCGCGCCTGACGCCCCGGGCTGCGCCGCAGCCGGCGGCCGTCGACGCGCCGTGGTGATGCTGTAGGTGAGGATCGACGACAGCAGGATCACCAGCGCCGGGGCGACCACCGGCGCCCATTCCAGTTCGACCGGCAGCAAGGCCGCTCCGCCCGCCGCCGCGGTCCACACGACCGCGCCCACCACCGAGGGAAGAGTGGTGGGGACGACGCCGCGCGGCGCGGTCACGGTCGCGATGTTCAGCAGGTAGGTGGTCGCCACCAGACCGGCCGCGGCCGCCGCGACCAGGCCGGTGTCGGAGAGCGCGAGCACCCCGATCACCAGCAGCACGGCGCCGACCGCCGCCCAGCGCCACCACCAGCCGACCACCACCAGCACGATCGCGGCCGGGGCCGCCCACGGCTGGATCAGGGCGACCAGCAGCACCAGCAGCGTGCCGGACAGATGCGCGAGGAATTTGATCATCGGCGCACCCGGATCATCCGGCGGTGCTGCGGCAGCAGGCGCATGGTCTGGTCGAGGCGGGTGTCAGCCGCCCACGGGACGACGTCGACCCCGATCGTGCTCATATCGCGGTACATCGACATCCGTTCGAGCTGCCACATCTTCTCCATGGTGGGGTCCAGGTCGCCGGCGAACGGGCTGCCGCGCAACACATCCACCGCCACCACCACGTGTCCGCGTTTGCGCAGGTCGATCAGTGCCAGAGCGAACTGGGTGTCCAGCAGGGTGGTGAACGCGACGATGATCGCGCCGAGCGGGACCGCGGCGTAGGGCGCCAGGGTGCCGGTGGTGGGGATGTACTCGTCGCCGACATCGAGCACGGTATCGACGATGCGATAGAACTGCCGGCGGCCGATATCGGGACGCAGCCAGCGCGGCGACCGACCCAGGCAGACGACAGCCGTGCGGTCACCGGCCTGCAGCGTGGACTGCACCACCTGCGCCGCCCCGCGCACCGACAGCTCGAGCGCGTCGCTGGCCGGCCCGGGCGCCTGCTGTGAGGTGTCCACCAGAACGACGACGTCGGCGGAACGGTTGGTCAGGCGTTCGGTCACGTACAGGCGGCCGCGACGGGCGCTCACCGCCCAGTTCACGATACGCAGCTGATCACCGGGGGCGTAGGCGCGGATATCGGCGTATTCCACGCCCGGACCGTGCCGGCGGGTGAGGTGTACGCCGAGCCGTTCGGGAAGTTCGGTGCGTGGCAACCGCATCCGCTGCGGATCGGTGATCGGGTAGACGTAGATCTCCCCGGCGGGCAGGGTCGCGGTGGCCAGTGCCATCCCGGCCGGGCTCAATGCCTTCACCCGCACTTTTATCGGATACCGGCCCCAGCGCGCCGCCGATACGGTCAATCGCAGCCCGGCCGGCGCCACCCCGGAGTCCGCGGATTCCTCCACTGTCACCGTCATCCCGTCCACCACGACCGGCTTACAGCGCAGCAGCGCCTGCCCCTGATCGACGAAGGCGGCGATGGTGACCGTGACCTCCTCGTTCTCGAAACACCGCTGGGTACCGCCGCCGTCCACCTGGATCCGGGTGCGCGACACCTGCCAGGGCGCGCCGGCCAGCACACCGAGCATGGGCGAGGCGAACACCACCAGCTGCCAGCTGCCCGCGACCACCGCGACCAGCAGCGCGACGGCCGAGGCGATGGCCAGCAGGTAGGTCAGCGGGGCGGGACGCCAGCGGAGGCGGGCCTCCACCGTGGCACTGGCGTCGCGATGTCTCATGGCGTGGCGGCGCGGGGAACCGGCAGGCGGCGCAGCAGCTCGCTGATCACATCCTCGCCGCGGATGCGCCGCACCCACATCTCCGGCCGCAGGGTGATCCGGTGCGCCATGGCCGGGATCGCCAAGGCCTTCACATCTTCGGGGACCACGAAGTCACGGCCGTTCAGCAGCGCCCGGGCCCGGGCCATCTGCACCAGATCGAGTTCCGAGCGCGGACTCGCGCCGACCTCGACCTGCGCGTGGGCCCGGGTCGCGCTGGCCAGCGCCACCACATAGCCCACCACGTCCGGATGCACCGAGACGAACTCCACCGCGTGCCGCATTTCCAGCAGGCCCTTCGCGTCGATCACCTGGTTCACCCGGGGCTCGGCCGCACCGCGTTCGAGCCGGCGGCGGATCATCTGGGTCTCGTCCTGCTCGGACAGGTAGCCCAGGCGCAACTGGATGGCGAACCGGTCCAGCTGCGCTTCGGGCAGCGGGTAGGTCCCCTCGTATTCGATGGGGTTGTCGGTGGCGAGCACGATGAACGGCTGAGGCAGCGGGAAGGTCTCACCGTCGATGCTGACCTGTCCCTCCGCCATCGCCTCCAGCAGCGCCGCCTGGGTTTTCGGCGGGGTGCGGTTCACCTCGTCGGCGAGCAGCATATGGGTGAACACCGGGCCCCGGCGGAACGTGAAACGCCCGGTGGACATGTCGTAGATCGTGGAGCCGAGCAGATCCGCGGGCAGCAGGTCCGGAGTGAACTGCACTCGGGTGAAGTCCAGGCCGAGAGCGGCCGCGAACGACCGCGCGATCAATGTCTTGCCCAGTCCGGGCAGGTCCTCGATGAGCACATGCCCGCCGGACAGGATCGCGATCATGATGAGCTGTAGCTCGTCGCGTTTGCCGACCACCACCCGGGAAACCTCCCGGAGCACGGCCTCGGTGCGTTGGACGGTCGCGTCCAAGGGCATCGTCATGTGTTTACTCGCAATGGGTCGACCCGTTCACATTCTCTGAAGGCGGCTCAGGATCTCGTCCAGAGCCGCGCGGCCCGGCGCGGGCGTGTTCTGGTCACGCAGCGCCGAATCGGCCGGGTCCACCCAGCGCCACAGTTCGGCGCCGAACAGATGGATCCCGGCACTTTCCAGCGCCCGCCGGTTCTTGCTGACCCGCAGACCGGCGGACAGTTGGAACTCCTTGGCCAGCAGCGGCCGCAGATGCCGATCCCAGTCGGCGCGGCTGCCGTCGGCCCGGTCGACGAGCATCTCGGCACGGGCATGCCAGTGGCGCAGCATTTCGGCGGGCCCGTTCTCCATCTCGTCGGCGAGTTCCTTTTCTCTCTTCTCCGGGCGCAGCAGCACCCAGACGAAGCAGCACAGCGCGATCGCTACCGGCACCCCGGCCGCGATCAGTACGAATTCCCGGGCCCGCAGGACGGCGGCCACCTCGAGTCCCGCGACGGCGACGATCGCGGCGACGACGATCCAGGGTCTGCTCAT
This sequence comes from Nocardia sp. NPDC004568, assembly GCF_040609955.1. NCBI lineage: Bacteria > Bacillati > Actinomycetota > Actinomycetes > Mycobacteriales > Nocardiaceae > Nocardia > Nocardia sp. NPDC004568. The sequence goes on along the minus strand of NZ_JBEXLL010000062.1, from coordinate 16,878 downwards.
CTCGGCCCCACCCCGCTCGGCACACCGGTGTGCGGCGGCAGGGCGGGCGGATAGCCGCCGGGATCCGGGGCGGCCGATACCGCCGGGTCCGGGGTGCTCTGGAGGTCGGAGAGCGCGACGCGCAGCAACTGTTCGGCCCGCATCCGCTGCCAGGACAGCATGGAATGCGGGCTGAACCGGGCCTCTTCGAACAGCGCGACCAACTCCCGGGCCGAGGCCTCGTGCAGCGCCCCGTGCTCGAACGCGCGCGCCAGCACCTCCATGGGTGTGTCGGAAGCCAGCGGGGCCAGACCGCGCGCGTAGACCAGGCCGCGTTCCATCGCCAGGTAGCAGGCGATGATCGCGGCGCGCGGGTCCTGTCCGGCCGCGTTCATGGCGGCCAACCCCATCTCGGCGGCTTTGACCAGGGTTTCGGTATCGGTGGTGGGCAGATCCCCAGCCGCCGGCAACTCGTCGTCGGGTTCCTCGGCGCGTTCGCGCCGCTGGGTGTTCACGGTGACGACGACCAGACCGGTCACGGCCACCGCCACCAGCGTTGTCGCGGCCGCCGTGGCCAGGAGCAACCCGGTTCCGGTCAGGACCGGCTGATCCTCCTCGGTCCCGGGCGGCACCGCGGTGGGCTGGGGGGCGGGGGAACCGGGCGGCGCGGCCGGAACCGGTTCGGCGACGCGCTGGAGCCCGATGAAGTAGACAGCGAACACGATCGCCGCGAGGACACCGACAAGGGCCAGCAGGAACAGCACGGCCAGGCCGAACCGGCCGAGCCGCCAGTGCGACTCGGTATCGGAGTCGAGGTCGGGCAGGGCCAGCGGAAGCCGATGCTGGGAGGCGATCACGCCGGCCAGCAGCACCACGATCGAGACGGTGAGCAGCACCGGCATCAGCACCACGGTGAGGGCCGAGGACGCGTGGCCCGCCGAACCGCTGCTGTCCGGCATACCGGGGATATGCCCACGCAGCGCGATGACAGCGCAGAACAACAGCGCGAACACCGCCACAATGCGCGCGATCAGCGCCCGCGACCCGGCCAACCCGATACCTCGAACCTGCTCACTGCCAAGAACAGCCACATGTTTACATGCCCGATGGTCGGTCCGGGAGCAAATCAGCAATATGAAATGACGAGTTTTTCACGTTTATCAGCCCCTTGTCGGCAAACCTTCTGCCCATTGCGGGATCGACAGTTATATCTTGTTCCCCGCTGTGAATACTCACAACCTCGTCGAAGACACGGTGACCGATTCCCGATGTCCGAATCCACCCGCTCAACTCGGACGTCGAACACCCGCCACCCCCGATCGGCGTACCGGACGCGGGGCGGCGGGCGTCTATGACGGTTGACAGGGCAGCCGGGGACGGCCCGGCTACGCGGCCCGGTCCGCGCTCAGCACCAGCCCCGAGGTCGGCACCCCGGTACCGGCGGTGACCAGGACGTTCTCCACTTCGGAGACCTGATTCACCGAGGTCCCCCGCAACTGGCGCACTCCCTCGGCGATGCCGTTCATGCCGTGGATGTACGCCTCCCCCAACTGCCCACCGTGGGTATTGATCGGAAGTTTTCCGCCGATTTCGATAGCCCCGTCGGCAATGAAATCCTTCGCCTCGCCGCGCGGGCAGAAACCGAGTTCCTCCAGCTGCATGAGGACGAACGGGGTGAAGTGGTCGTACAGAATTGCGGCCTGCATATCGGCGGGCCGCAAACCGCTCTGCTCCCACAGCTGGTCGCCGACCAGACCCATTTCCGGCAGCCCGGTCAGGGCGTCGCGGTAGTAGCTCGTCATCACGTACTGGTCAGCGCCGCTGCCCTGCGCCGCGGCGGTGATCACGGCCGCCGGGTTCGGCAGATCCCGCGCCCGCTCCACACTGGTCACCACGATCGCCACGCCGCCGTCGGATTCCTGACAGCAGTCCAGCAGGTGCAGCGGTTCGGCGATCCAGCGCGAATTCTGGTGATCTTCCAGGGTTATCGGCTTGTTGTAGAAGAACGCGTTCGGGTTCACCGCCGCGTGCCTGCGATCGGCCACCGCGACCCGGCCGAAATCCGCCGAGGTCGCGCCGTAGACGTGCATGTACCGCCGGGCCACCATCGCCACCTGCGCCGCGGGCGTGCCGAGACCGTGCGGATAGGACCAGCCGGCGTCGATACCCGAGGAGGTGGGCGCGGCCGCCAGCGAGGTGGAGAACTGCCCGAACCGGGACACCGACCGCTCGTTGAACGCCCGGTACGCCACGACCACATCGGCGACCCCGGTCGCCACGGCCATTGCCGCCTGCTGCACGGTCGCGCACGCCGCACCGCCGCCGTATCCGATATGGCTGAAGAACTTCAGCTGCGGGATGCCGACCGCCCGCGCGACCGCGACCTGCAGGTTGGTATCCATCGTGAAAGTGGTCAGGCCGTCGACGTCGGCCGGGGTGAGCCCGGCGTCGGCCAGCGCCGCGGTCACGGCCTCGGCGGCCAGCCGAAGTTCGCTGCGGCCGGATTCCTTGGAGAAATCGGTGGCGCCGATCCCGGCGACGGCCGCCCGGCCGGACAGGGGATGTTGCGAAGTACTCATGCGTTCCTCATTCCGCGGGCTGGACACCGACTGTGCGTCGTGGCTGCGCTCACGCCCCGCCTCCGGCGCCCGGTACGGTCGCGACCACCGTGGCGACGATGTGATCGCCCAGGCTGTCCTTGCCGACGACTTCCAGACGGACGTCCTCACCGTCGAGTTCGACGACCTTGCCGGCGAGGGTCAGGGTGTCGTACGCGTACAGCGGCACCCCGAGGCGCAACGAGATGGATTTCACCACGGTGCTCTGCCCCGACCAGTCGGTCACGAACCGCTGCACCAGGCCCGTATCGGTGAGGATGTTGACGAAGATGTCCTTCGAACCGCGTTCGATCGCCTTGTCCCGATCGTGGTGCACGTCCTGGAAGTCTCGGGTGGCCAGCGCGGTGCTGATCACGAATGTCGGATCGGCGTGGATCGACAGTTCGGGCAGTTCGGTCCCGACCCGGACCGCGGCCGGATCGAATGTGGCGGTCATGGGTTCACCTTCCAGAACGGCAGCACCGTATCGTCGTCGAGCTTCTCGAAATCGGCCACGACCGGCTGCCCGACCTCGACCTTGTCGGGCTCGATACCGCGCAGTTCACCCAGCATCCGCACACCCTCGTCGAGTTCCACCAGCGCGACCACGAACGGCAGGTCCCGGCCCGGCACCTTCGGCGCGTGGTGCACGACGTAGCTGAACACCGTGCCCTTCCCGGCGGATACCACGTAATCGATCGGTTCGGACTTGTCCTGCCAGATGGCCGGGATCGGGGGATGGCGCAGGCTTCCGTCGGGCAGCTTCTGGATCCGCAACTCGCCGGCCTTCGTACCCTCCCAGAAGAATTCGGTGTCGTGGGAGACCAGCGGCCGCACCCGCTCGGCGGGCGCCGGTTTCGGAGCTGCCCCGGTGCCCGGCGCGAACTTCAGGATGCGGAAGAGCATCTCGGTGACGAGTTCGTCGCCGACGTACCAGCTGGTGCGGTAGGTCAGGAAGAAACCCTCGCCCAGCCCGGTACGTTTCGGGCCCTTGATGCTGTCCAGCGCGCTGGTGATGCTCACCTCTTCGCCGGGCCGCAGATAGCGGTGGTAGATCTGCTCGCAGTTGGTGCCGACCACCGAGGTGTACCCGGCGGAGTCGAGCAGCGCGTTGGTGGCCTCCATCGGATCGTCGGACGGGCGGCGGCCACCCAGCCCCAGCATGGTCCATACCTGGGCCATGGCGGGCGGGGCCACGATCCCGTCGAAACCGGCGGCCTTCGCGGCGGCCTCGTCGACATAGACGGGGTTGCGGTCGCCCAGCGCCTCCACCCAGTTGTTGATCATCGGCTGGTTCACCGGGTCGCGGCCGGGCCGGGGCGCGCTGGCCCCGGCCGCCTGGATCCGCTCCGCGGCGGCGATGATCGCTTCCGGAGTACTTGTGTCCGGCACGCACTGCTCCTTGTCTGTTCGTCCCGCCCCCGGGGCGGGGTCGAGGCCCTGTCGACCCGGGGTCTTCACTCCGCTACTCGTCGCTGTGCCGCTTCGCTCCGTCGCTCCCCCGCCGGGCGGGCCCCGGCCGGGCGGCGCAACCCGATGGTTCGTCGTGGAGGTACGTCGTGACCGGCCCGGGACAGGTCCCGGCACTGCGAGGCTCGACGGGCTCCCGGCTCTCGCCGGCCGACCGCGACGTCAGCGGGGCACGCGTGGCAGTTTCAGGCCCGCCGAGGCGACGAGTTCGCGCATCACCTCGTTGACACCGCCGCCGAAGGTCACCACCAGGTTCTGCTTCGTCCGCCGGTCGAGCCAGGTCATGAGCTCGGCGGTCGCGGGTTCGGCCGGGTCACCGAAGCGGCCGATGATCTCCTCGGCCAGCCGGCCCGCCTCCTGCAACGATTCGGTGGAGAAGATCTTGGTCGCCGAGGCGTCCGCGATGACCTGCGAGGGGTCGATATCCGGATCGTCGGCCGTGGCCGCCACCTGCCAGTTCAGCAGCTCGTTGAGCCGGGTCATGGCATGGATGCGGCCGAGCGACGCGCGGGCGTCGGCATGATCGAGCACGCCCCGCGGCCGCGCCCAGTCACGGACCCGGTCGTAGAGCTGTTCGATCTTGCCCGACGGTCCCAGGCTCACCCGCTCGTGATTGAGCTGGGTGGTGATCAGGCGCCAGCCCCTGTTCTCCTCGCCGACCAGCATGTTCGCCGGAACCTTGACGCCGTCGAAATAGGTGGCGTTGGTGTGGTGGGCGCCGTCGGCGGTGATGATCGGGGTCCAGGAATAGCCGGGATCCTTCGTATCCGCGATCAGGATGGTGATCGCGCGGTGCCGGTCGGCCACCGGTCCGGTCCGGCAGGCCAGCCAGATGTAGTCGGCCTCGTGCGCGCCGGTGGTGAAGATCTTCTGTCCGTTGACGATCCAGTCACCCGAATCGTCCCTGGTCGCGCTGGTGCGCAGGGCCGCCAGATCGGTGCCCGCCTCCGGCTCGGAGTATCCGATGGCGAAATGGATATCGCCGGACAGGATTCCGGGCAGGAACTTCTCTTTCTGCTCCTGGGTACCGAACTGTTGCAGCGTCGGGCCGACGGTCAGCAGGGTGACCAGCGGTAGCGGGACATCGGCCCGGGAGGCCTCGTTGTAGAAGATCTGCTGTTCGACCGGACCGAAACCCTGGCCGCCGTACTCCTTGGGCCAGCCGACACCCAGCCAGCCGTCGCGGCCCATCCGGCGCACCACCTCGCGGTAGGCGTCGCCGTGCCGGTTGACCGCCATGGCGGCGGACTCCTCCGGCGTGACGAGGTCGGCGAAGTAGGCGCGCAGGTCGTCGCGAAGTTTGCGCTGTTCGCTGGTCAGATCTATGAACACCCTGCCCCCAATCGTTCGAGCCGCAGCGCGGCGCCGCCCAGCCAGCGGGCGAGGTCCTTGGACTGTGAGTAGTAGCGATGCATCGAGTGGGTGACATCCACTCCGATACCGCCGTGCAGGTGATGACATTTCTGCATGGCACGCGGAAGTTCCGCGGCGACAGTGTAGGCCAGCACGTTCAGATCGTCGTCGATCCGCTCTTGCCGCTCCGGACTCGAATCATCCTGCCCGAGAGCCCAATTCGCCGACACCGCGGCCACATGCAACGTCCGGGACACCACATACAGGTCGGCGATCTGCTGGGCCACCGCCTGGAATTCGGCGAGTGGCCGGTTGAACTGCTGCCGCGTGCCCACGTGAGCGGCGGTCAATTTCACCGCACCCGAGAGCAGACCGTCGGCCGCCGCGCCGATGGCGGCGAGCACGAACCTGTGCAGCCGCGGGCCCGCATCGGGCAGCAGCCGGTCGGCGGGCACCTCGACCCCGTCCAGTTCCACCGAGAACTCGGCGAGTTCGCCGGATACGGCCGAGGGGGTGACGGACAGTCCCGCGGCATCCGAAGCGACCACGGCGACCCCGGAATCCGTCGTCACCAGCAGCCAGCGCGCCTGGTCGGCACACGGCACCGCCACCTTGTACCCGGTGATCCGCACCTTGTCGCCGGTCACTTCGGCCTTGGTGGTGGGCTCGGTGGTCAGCGGCGCGCCGGGTTCGCTGATGGCGGCGGTGAGCACCGCGCCCTCGGCGACCGCCGGGAACACCTCCGCGGCCACCGCCTCGGGCGCCGCCCCCAGCAACGGCAGTACGCCGAAACCCAGGGTGGGCAGCGCCGGGGCGGCCACGGCGTCGGTGGCCAGTTCGGTCAGCAGCACCGATACGGCGTCGATGCCCATATCGTCACCGCCGAACCGCTCCGGGAGCGCTACCGACAGCAGGCCTGTCGCCGCTATCTTGGGCCAGAGTCCGGCGTCGCGCGCCGCCTCCCGCTCCAGTAGTCCGACGACGACCTCGGCCACCGCCTCTTGAGCCTCGTCTCGGGTGAAGTCCACGTTCTGCTCTCCAGTCGTCGCACGAACTAGCCGGCCGCGTCGCGGGGTAGTCCCAGAATCCGCTCGGCAGCCACGGTCAACAGGATCTGCTCGGTTCCCCCCGCGATCGACAGACAACGGGTGAGCAGGAATTCCGAGGTCTCCTCGGTGGTCCGCGCGCCGGCCGGACCGGCCACCTCGACGGCGAACTCGGCGACCGCCTGCCGGTGCAGCACGCCCACGAGTTTGCGCACACTGCTCTGCGCGCCGGGGTCGGCGCCGGCCAGGATCCGGACCGCCGCACGCTGTTCCAACAGCAACCCCGCGATGGCGTCGGCGACGAAACCGCCCAGCCGGTCGTTCAGCAGCTCCGACCCGCGTCCGGTCGCCGGCAGCTTCGCGATCAGCTCCTCGAGCGCCGGGCCGATGCCGTTGCCACTCATGGCGACCCGTTCGGCCGACAGCGTGGAGCGGGCGATCTTCCAGCCGTTGCCCAGCGCGCCGACCACGCAGTCGTCGGGGACGAAGACCCCGTCCAGGAAGACCTCGCTGAACCGGGCCTCACCGGTGATCTGCACCAGCGGCCGGATATCGATCCCGGCGCTGCGCATATCGACCAGGAAATAGCTGATGCCCTTGTGCTTGGGCGCGCTCGCGTCGGTGCGGGCCAGGCAGATGGCCCAGTTCGCCTCCTTGGCCAGCGAGGTCCACACCTTCTGGCCGTTCAGCACCCAGCCGCCCTCGGTGCGTTCGGCGGTGGTGCGCAGCGCCGCCAGATCGGAACCGGCCCCCGGTTCGCTGAACAGCTGGCACCACACCACCTCCCCGTGCAGGGTCGGCCAGGCGAACCGCTCGATCTGCTCGGGGGTGCCGTGCTGCAGCAGGGTCGGGATCGCCCAGCCGCCGATGGTGAGATCGGGCACGGTCAGCCCCGCCCGGCGCAGTTCCTCCGAGATCACCAGCCCGGTCATCGGATCGGCGCCGCGACCGTAGGGCCGCGGCCAGTGCGGCATGATCAGCCCCGCGTCGGCCAGCGCACCGCGCTGCTGCGCGGCCGGCAGCGCGGCGATCCGCGCGACCTCGGCGGCGAGTTCGTCGGTGGCCGGCTCGGTATCGGCCTCCCCGCCGGCCAGCGCCGCGTCGGCGAAGACCCGGTCCGCGCCGGTGGTGCGGCGGCTACCGGCCCGGGTCAGCTCGGTGACGCGGGTCCGCCAGTACGCGGCGCCGCCCAGCAGCTGGCGCAGCGCGGTCGCCCGGCGCAGGTACAGGTGGGCGTCGTGTTCCCAGGTGAAGCCGATCCCGCCGAGTACCTGGATGCAGTCCTTGGCGGTGTCCACCGCGGCGTCCAGGCTGATGGCGGCGGCTATGGCGGCCGCGATCGGCAGTTCGGCGCCGCCGGAGTCCACCGCGGCGGCCGCGTCGGCCGCCACCGACCGGATGAGTTCGGTGCGGCACAGCATCCACGCGCAAATGTGTTTGACCGCCTGGAACGACCCGATCTGCCGCCCGAACTGCTCGCGGACCTTCGCGTAGTCGACCGCGGTGGTCAGGCACCAGCCGGTCACACCGGCGAGTTCGGCCACGATCAGCGTGACCAGCAGGTCTTCCACCGCGTAGTCGGGAGTGAACACCGCGTCCGGGTCGACCCGGACCTCGGTGCAGCGGACCCGGGCCAGTGGGGTGGCCAGGTCGAGCGGCTCCAGGACTTCGAGCTGCAATCCGGGCGTCTCCGGGCCGAGCAGGCACCAACGCCTGCCGTCCGCGGTGTCCACCGGCAGCAGCACCGCGGTTCCGGGCGCGGCGCCGAGTACCGAATGCCAGGTGCCGCTGAGCGTTCCGGCCTCGTCGAGGACCACCGCCGGACCGTCACCGGGCGCCGTCCCGTCCCCGGCGACCGTGTCCAGCGCGATCCCGCAGGGCTGCTCCTCGGGCAGCCACCCGGCGGTCACCAACCCGGCGACCGCCGTGGTCAGCAGCGGGCCACCGACCATGTCGTGTGCAGCCTGTTCGATGAATACCGCCAGATCGGAGACCGATCCGCCCGCGCCGCCCGCCTCCTCGGCCACCGCCACCCGGAAGATTCCGAGATCGGTCAGCGTTGGCCAATACGTACGCCAGAAGCCGGTCGCGTCGGCCCGCATTGTTGCAATCGGTTGCGCCGCTGCTGCCCACCCGCTCATCGACTGTTGAACGGCTTTATGCTCGTCAGTGGTGGCGATGGTCACAGTCCATACCGCCTTTCCGGCGTGACTCCCACACCTAGAACATGTTCTAATATCCACGGTGGGCGGAAGTCAAGAGAAGCTCGCACCGCATCGCCGCACGCGCTCACGTCCGCGACACGTCACGGAAAGGAAGTCCACTCCATGGCCAGCCCCTCCCGTTCCCAGCCCGGCGATCCGGGAGCGGCGACAGCCGCCCCCGTCACCACGCTGCGGGAGGACGAACTGAGCTCCGCGGCGCAACGCGAGCGCCGCAAGCGGATCCTGGACGCCACCCTCGCGCTCGCCTCCAAGGGCGGTTACGACGCGGTGCAGATGCGCGCGGTCGCCGAACGCGCCGATGTCGCAGTCGGCACCCTGTACCGGTATTTCCCGTCCAAGGTGCACCTGCTGGTCTCGGCGCTGGCCCGGGAGTTCGAGCAATTCGAGGGCAAACGCAAACCGCTGGCCGGTCAGTCGCCGGAAGAGCGGATGCACGCGCTGCTCTCCCAGATCACCCGGATGATGCAGCGCGACCCGCTGCTCACCGAAGCCATGACCCGCGCGTTCATGTTCGCCGACGCCTCGGCCGCCGCCGAGGTGGACCGGGTCGGCAAGGTGATGGACCGGGTCTTCGCCCGGGCCATGAACGACGGCGAACCCACCGACCGCCAGCTCGCCATCGCCCGGGTCATCAGCGATGTGTGGTTGTCGAACCTGGTCGCCTGGCTCACCCGCCGCGCCTCCGCGACCGATGTCTCCGAACGGCTCGAACTGACCGTCGACCTGCTGCTCGGTCAGCGCTCCTGACCCCTGCGCCACCGCATCGGGCGGCCGGATCGGCGAGAGCTCACCGATACAGGTGGGACATGGGGATTCCGGACATTCGCCGCACTGTCGGGCGATTCGGAAAACCTCGCGATCCGGCCCCCGCGCCGGTGAAGTCGGGCTGCGGATTCCGCGCCGGCCGACCCCGGACGCCTCTTCACCGGCACGTCGAGCCGGGGACACCCGCCAACACTTCCCGCCGAATCGGATCAGCGAACGTGACACAGTATTGTCATGCGCGCCCCCTCTTAACGAAAACTCCGATCAATAGGTTGGATGTGTGAGCGCACAGGATCTGCCACTGGAACTCCGCCGAGCGCTGTCGACGGTCGCGCGCGTCCCTCGGCTGCTCGTCGCATCGGACTACGACGGGACACTCGCTCCCATCGTCTCCGATCCGGCCAAGGCGTACCCGCACGGGGAATCCGTGCGGGCATTACGCGCGCTGGCCGGTTTGTCCGGCACCACGGCCGCGGTCATATCCGGCAGAGCGCTGCGTGACCTCGCCGCACTCTCCCGGCTACCGGTCGAAGTGCAGCTGATCGGCAGCCACGGCTCGGAATTCGACGTGGGCTTCGTACACGCCATCGACAGCGACGCCAGACAGTTGCTGCGGGAGGTCGTGACCGCCCTCAACAAGATCGCCGCGGAGCATCCGGGCGTCACGGTGGAAGCCAAACCCGCCAGTGTCGCGCTACACGTGCGCAACGCCACCCCCGAGATCGGCCGTCGCGCCCTCGGCCAGGCCCGCCAGGGCCCGGCCTGCTGGGTCGGTGTGCAGGTCACCGAAGGCAAAGCCGTGATCGAACTGGCCGTGGTGCCGACGGACAAGGGTTCGGCTCTCAGCACGGTCCGCCATCAGGAGAGCGCGTCGGCGGCGGTGTTCTTCGGCGACGACGTCACCGACGAGAAGGCGTTCCGCGCGCTGACCGGGCCCGATATCGGCATCAAGGTCGGCGAGGGCGAATCGCTGGCCAAATACCGGGTCGACAGCACCGAAGCGGTCTCGCACGCGCTGGCCTTCCTGCTCGAGGAACGCCGCACCTGGCTGGCCGGCGCCAGCGCGCCCCGGATCGAACGGCTGACCATGATGGCCAGCCCGCGTTCGGTCGCACTGGTCACCCCCGATGCCACCGTCACCTGGTTCTGCCACCCGGAACCGGATTCGGCCGCCGTCTTCGCCCACCTGCTGGGCGGTATGGACGCCGGGCACTTCTCCATCACCCCGCAGCGGCCGGGCCTGCCCCTGTCCCAGCGATATGTCGACGGCACCATGACCGTCGAGACCCGCTGGGCGAAATTGCAGGTCACCGACTATCTTCCGCACGACGTGGACCCCGACCGCACCGATCTCACCCGGGTGATCACCGGTACGGCTCCCGCCGAGATCACCTTCGCCCCGCGTCCGGAATTCGGCCAGGTTCCGGTATCCATCCAGGTGGAAACCGACGGTCTGCGGGTCTGGGGTACCAACGACCCGGTCGTGCTGCGCGCCCCCGGCGTGCAGTGGCAGATCCACAGCGACGGCGCCCACGATTCGGCCACCGCGGTCGTCGACCCGTCCGGCGGCCCGATCGTGCTCGAACTGCGTTGCGGCACACACGATCTGACCCCCGCCGCCACCGGCGAGGCCGAACGGCGGCGGATCGCCGAACTGTACTGGAAGGAGTGGGCGGCGACGCTGGACCTGCCCGCCCTCAAACCCGATCTGATGAAACGGTCCGCGCTCACCCTGCGCGGGCTGGTGCACGCGCCGTCCGGATCGATCCTCGCCGCGGCCACCACCTCGCTGCCCGAAGATATCGGCGGCGTCCGCAACTGGGACTACCGCTACTGCTGGCTGCGCGATGCCGCACTCACCGCCAGCGCCCTGGTCTCGCTGGGGTCACTGAACGAGGCCGAACAGTATCTGGAATGGGTACACCGGGTGCTGGAAACCCTGCCCGGCCCCGAACGGCTGCACCCGCTGTACACCATCTACGGCGAAACCCTGCCGCCGGAGGCCGTGATCGACCAGCTGCCCGGCTATGCCGGATCCCGGCCGGTGCGGGTCGGCAACGCGGCGAATATGCAGGTCCAGCTGGATGTCTTCGGCCCGATCGTGGATCTCATCACCAGTCTGGCCCACGCCCGGGAGAAGCAGGGCACCACCGATCCGCGCAAGGTGCTGCCCGACGCCGACTGGGAACTCGTGCACGCCATGGTCTCGGCGGTGCAGCGCCGCTGGACCGAACCCGACCACGGCATCTGGGAGATCCGCGGCAACCCCCGCCACCACGTCTACTCGAAGGTGATGGGCTGGCTCACGGTCGACCGGGCGCTGACCCTGGCGGAGAAGTTCGACCGCCCCGTGGACGGCGACTGGGCGCCACTGCGCGACACCATCGCGGCGGAGGTCAAGGCCAAGGGCTGGAACGACGAAGTCCAGTCCTACACCGCCGCCTACGACGGCACCGACCTCGACGCGGCGACCCTGCACATCGGACTCAGCGGCCTGATCGATCCCAGCGACCCGCGGTTCGCCGCGACGGTGGTGGCCACCGAGGCCGAACTGCGCAGCGGATCCACGGTGTACCGCTATCACCACGACGACGGCCTGCCCGGCGGCGAGGGCGGATTCCACCTGTGCGCCGCCTGGCTGGTCGAGGCCTACCTGTTGATCGGCAAACGGTCCGACGCCGAGGCGCTGTTCGCGCAGCTGGTGGATGTGGCCGGACCCACCGGGCTGCTCAGTGAGGAATACGACCCGGTGGCGGAACGCTCGCTGGGTAACCATCCCCAGGCGTACAGCCACCTGGGTCTGCTGCGCTGCGCGCAGTTGCTGGGGAAGTAGGGTCGATCGCTCGACGAGTGAGGACGGCGGGGCGCACTGTGCGGCCCGCCGTTTTCGTGGGTGCGGGGTGGTTGGGGTGGGTCGAACATACGAACCACTCGCGACCAGGGGGAAGTGTGGGGTTGCTCGCCGGCGCACGACCGTGCAGCCCCTCCCCTCGAGGCGAGAAGAGGCGGACCACTCGCCGGCCCAAGACATGCCGGACCCCCTCGCGAAGGTGCTGTGTTTTTTGGCGCGCCTTCGGCGCGCGGGGTTGAGGCCCTTGGAGGTGTCTCGTAACACTCGACACATGGGGTTGCGTCGGCGGTCGGTGTTCAGGTGGGCAGGGGCTGGCGCTTGGAATGCTCCGGCGGTGAAGGGGCGTTAGAACTGGGCGGTCGGTTCAGACCGTCCCACCAGGGCTGCTAAAGTAAAACGGAAACGATTTCCATTAACCATGGTAGGTATTGCCGTGTCACCTCACTATGTCCGTAGCTCGCTGATCCTCGCTGTGGGGGTGGCGGCGGTCGCGACGCTCACCGCCTGCGGCGGTGCCGGGTCCGATTCCGGTAAACCCTCGGTGGTGGCCTCGACCAATGTCTGGGCCGATATCGCGAGCACCGTCGCCGGGCCCGATGCCGAGGTCTCCGCGATCATCTCCGATCCCTCCGCCGATCCGCATTCGCACGAGACCTCGGCATCGGAATCCGCGCAGCTCAGCGATGCCGATCTGGTGGTGTACAACGGGGGCCACTACGACGAGTTCGTCACGAAGGCGATCGAGGGTCGCGGCAAGCGCACCGTCGAGGCGGTCGCCGCCCGGGACGAGGCCATCCGGGACGATTCGAACGAGCATGTCTGGTACGACATGGACACCGTCGCGCTGGTCGCCGGACGGATCGGCGAACAGCTCGCCGAGATCGATCCCGCGCACGCCCAGGACTACGCCGACCGGGCGGCACAGTTCGCCGACCGGATCGCACAGGTCGGCGCGAGTACCGAAGCGATCGCGGCCGACCACCCCGGTCGCCCGGTCCTGCAGACCGAACCGCTGGCGTACTACCTGCTGCAGGATGCCGGTACCGTCGACCGGACGCCCCGGGACTACCAGGAGGCGATCGAGCAGGAAACCGATCCCTCGCCCGCGGCGGTGGCCGCCACCCGCGATCTGATCACCGGCAAGCAGGTCGCGGTCCTGGTCTACAACGTGCAGACCGAGGACAAGGTGGGCCGGGAGCTGCGCGATGCCGCTGTCGCCGCCGGTATCCCGGTGGTAGAGGTGACCGAAACCCTGCCGTCCGGAACCGATTTCGTAACGTGGCAGACGCAGAACGCCCAGGCGCTGGCCGAGGCCATCGGCTGACGGCACCCGAGGAACGGATGAATCGATATGAGCAGCGATATCGCCTCGACAGCGCACCGTGCCACGACGGCCGGTGACGGCAGCGTCGCGGCCGAGCGCTTCGACGACTCCACTCGGCCCACACCGGCACCCGCCGTACGGCTCGAATCGGCCACGCTGGCGTTCGGCGACCGCGTCCTGTGGCGGGAACTGGATCTCAGCGTCGCCCGGGGCGAGTTCATCGCGGTGCTCGGCCCCAACGGCTCCGGCAAGACGTCACTGCTCCGGGTCCTGCTCGGCCAGCTCGCCCTGAGCTCGGGCAGTGCCCGGATCGCCGGCGCCGCGCCACGCGCGGGCCACCCGGCCATCGGTTACATACCGCAGCAGCGCACCATCGACGCGGGAGTGCAGTTGCGCGGTGTCGACCTGGTCGGCCTCGGCGTGGACGGACACCGCTGGGGACTGGGTCTGCGAGCGCGCGCCGAGCGCCGGCGCAAGGTCGCCGCAGCCATCGCCGATGTCGGTGCGGAGAGGTTCGCGAAGGCCCCGCTGGAGAGCATGTCCGGCGGCGAACAGCAGCGGTTGCGAGTGGCGCAGGCGCTGGTCGGCGACCCCGCGGTCCTGCTCTGCGACGAACCACTGCTGAGTCTCGACCTGGCCAGTCAGCAGCTGGTCTCCGGACTGATCGACGCCCGGCGCCGCCACCACGGCACGGCGGTCCTGTTCGTCACCCACGAGATCAACCCCATCCTGCCGCTGGTGGATCGCGTCCTCTACCTGGTCGGCGGGAAATTCCGGATCGGCACCCCGGATGAGGTCATGACCTCCGCGGTGCTCTCGGAGCTGTACCAGACCGAGGTCGACGTGCTGCGCGTCCGGGGCAGGCTGGTCGTGGTCGGCACCGGCGACACCATGGATGCCCTCGGCACCGCCGGCGCGCACTGCCACGGCGAACCCGGGACCCCGCACGCCGGTGCCCCCCTGGCCGAACTCACCCAGCGATCGGGACAGGCGAACGGATAGATGGACAAACTCTCCGATGTGCTGGGTGACCTCTTCGACGTCCAGACCACCGTGCACCTGCTCGGCTACGACTTCGTCCAGCAGGCCGTCGTCGCGGCGGCACTGCTGGGCCTGCTCGCCGGGGTGATCGGACCACTGATCATCAGCCGGCAGATGTCGTTCGCGGTCCACGGCACCAGCGAGCTCTCGCTGACCGGTGCGGCTGCCGCGCTGCTGGTCGGCGCGGGGGTCGGGCTCGGGGCGATCGCCGGTTCGGTGGTGGCGGCCGTGCTGTTCGGAGTGCTCGGCACCCGAGCCCGGGAACGCGATTCGGTGATCGCGGTGGTGCTGTCGTTCGGGCTCGGTCTGTCGGTGCTGTTCCTGTGGCTCGGTCCCGAACGCGCGGGGTCGAAATTCTCGCTGCTGACCGGACAGGTCGTCAGCGTCGGTTTCGGTGGGTTGACGCTGCTCGCCACCTGCACCGCCGCGGTGCTCGCCGTCCTGGCCGTGGTGTATCGCCCGCTGCTGTTCGCCAGCACCGATCCGGAGGTCGCGGTGGCCCGGGGTGTTCCGGTGCGGGCACTGTCCATCCTGTTCGCGGTGATGCTCGGGATCACAGCGGCCTTCGGTGTCCAGATCGTCGGCGCCCTGCTGGTGCTCGCGCTGCTGATCACTCCGGCGGCCGCAGCGGCGCAGCTGACCGCCGACCCGGTGCGCGCCACCGTGCTGGCCGTGGTCTTCGCCGAGATCTCCGCGGTGGGCGGCATCCTGCTGTCACTGGCGCCGGGCGCGCCGGTCTCCACCTTCGTCACCACGATCTCGTTCGTGATCTACCTGGTCTGCCGGGTGATCGGGGCGCGGCAGCGACAGGTCGCCCGGGTCCGCTGAGCAGCTGCGGGCAGGTGCCTTCAGTCGGGGCGGCAAAGTTTCGTATGCTCGTGCTCAACGCCCCCGGACGAAGGTGACCACATGATCGACTTCACGATTCCCGCCGAGCTCGCCGCCGAACGTGACCGGGTCCGCGCATTCGTCGCAGACAAGATCGTGCCCTACGAGCGCGACCCCCGCCTCACCTCCCACGGCCCCACCGACGAACTCCGCCAGGAACTCGTGGAACTCGCCCGCGCCGAGAAACTGCTGACCATCCAGGCCCCCACCGCCCTCGGCGGCCGCGGCCTCACCCATGTGGAGCAGGCCGTGCTCTACGAAGCCGCCGGGTGGTCGACCCTGGGCCCGGTCGCCATGAACTGCGCCGCCCCGGACGAGGGCAATATGTTCTTGCTGTCCAAGATCGCGAACCCGGAACAGACCGAGCGCTATCTCCGGCCGGTCATCGACGGCCACCAGCGCTCGGTGTTCGCCATGACCGAACCCGACGGCGCCGGCTCCGATCCCGGCCAGCTCGCCACCACCGCCACCTTCGACGGCGAGAACTTCGTCATCGAGGGCCGCAAATGGCTGATCACCGGCGCCAACGGCGCCAAGACCTGGATCATCATGGCGCTGCTCGGCGAGAACCCCCACCTCCCCGCCGGCCCCACCCTCTTCCTCACCGACGGTGACCGGCCGGGCATCGTCATCGAACGCACCATGAACACCATGGACCGCAACTACGTGGCCGGGCACTGTGTGGTCCGCTTCGACAACCTCACCCTGCCGAAGTCGGCGCTACTCGGCGAAGCCGGCCAGGCCCTGCGCTACGCCCAGCTCCGCCTGGCCCCCGCCCGCCTCACCCACTGCATGCGCTGGCTCGGCGCCGCCGAACGCGCCCAGAGCATCGCCATCGACCACGCCCGAACCCGCACCGCCTTCGGCAAGACCCTGGGCGAACACCAGGGTGTCTCGTTCATGATCGCCGACAACGAGATCGCGCTGCACCAGTGCCGGCTGACCATCTGGCACACCTGCTGGCTCATGGACCAGGGCGAGAAGGCCCGCCACGAGAGCTCGATGACCAAATCGTTCGTCTCCGAGGAACTGTTCAGGGTCGCCGACCGCTGCGTCCAGATCCTGGGCGGTATCGGTGTCAGCGACGAGACGGTGGTCGAGATGATCTTCCGCGATATGCGACCCTTCCGCCTCTACGACGGCCCCACCGAGGTCCACAAATACGCCATCGGCCGCAAGGTCCTGCGGTAACTGCTGTGTTTATTTGCGGCGCCTGCGGCGCCGCGGGGTCGAGGCCCCCTCGGTCCGCCTACGTCTCGGGCGCGGTGATCCCGGTGGACGGCGGTATGGGCATGGGGCACTGACACCCCGCATCCCTTCAGAACAGATCGAAAGCCGC
>NZ_JBEXLL010000061.1:0-45786 GCF_040609955.1 Nocardia sp. NPDC004568 | reverse complement strand
GCCGTGACACGGCGGTCGAGCGACCCGTTCAGGGCAGGATGGAATCGATGTAGCCGCCGTCCACGCGGACCGCGCCGCCCGTCGTGGCCGAGGCCTGATCCGAGGCGAGGTAAACCACCATATTGCCGATCTCGGCGGGTTCGATCAGACGCTGGAGCAGCGAATGCGGGCGGTGTTCCAGCATGAAGCGGTGCTGGGCCTCTTCCCAGGGAAGATCGGCGCCGACCAGGTCCCGAACGAAATCCTCGACGCCGGGTGTATGGGTCGGGCCCGCCATCACGGAGTTGACGGTGACGCCGGTGCCCGCCGCGGCTTTCGCGTATCCGCGGGTGACGGCGAGCAGTGCGGTTTTCGTGGTGCCGTAGTGCACCATCTCCAGCGGCGTCACCACCGCCGAATCGCTGGCGATATTCATGACGCGACCGAAGCCCTGCTGCATCATGCCGGGCAGATACATCCGGGTGAGCCGGATGGCGGACAGCACATTCACCTCGAAGTAGCGGCGCCAATCGTCGTCGTCGATCTCGAGCACCGGTTTCGCCTCGAAGATTCCGAGATTGTTGACGAGGATATCGAGCTCGGGGACCTTTTCCCGCAGGATTCCGGCACCCACCGCGGAGGACAGGTCGGCGGCGACGGCGCGGACCGAGGCCCCCGGGACCTCGTCCAGGATGCCGGTGCGGGCCGCTTCGGTCTTGTCCGGACCGCGCCCGTTCACGATCACCGACGCGCCCGCCCGCGCCAGCGCGGTGGCGATGGCCAGGCCGATGCCCTGACTGGAACCCGTGACCAGTGCGTGCCGTCCGGAGAGGTCGATGTTCATCCCCTCATCGTGCCGCACCGTCACAGATCGGCCGGAGGTGCCACGCGGGCCCCTTGCCCGACGCCCGCATATTCGCCATTGACAAATGGCACATTGCTGAATGATTCTGAACGCATGACTAGGTCGACGAGGACCTCGCGCTCGGATGTGCCGCGGACGCCCTCCCTGCGTTCGCGGCTGGCCGCCACCGCGGCGGAATACGGTCTGCGCCCGATCAACTGCGCGGTGCCGATGAACCCGCCGGGCGTACTGTTCGCCCGCACACTCATCGCGACGATCATGGAACTGGCCGGCCCGCCGCTGCGCGGAACCGTCGTACAGGAGGTCCGGGCCGGCGGTGTCCGCGGCGAATGGGTGCGCGCCCCCGGCGTCCGGTCCGGCGGCCGCGCCGTCTACTACGTGCACGGCAGCGGATACGTGCTCTGCTCGGCCCGCACCCATCGCGGTCTCGCCTCCCGGCTGTCGCGCGATACCGGTCTGCCCGTATTCGTCGTGGACTACCGGCTCGCCCCCGAACACCGCTTCCCGGCCGCCGCCGACGATATCGCCGCCGGTTTCGAATGGTTGCTCGGCCAGGGCTTCGCCGCGGGCGACCTGGTGATCGCAGCCGATTCCGCGGGCGGGCACCTCACTCTCGACCTGCTCCTGGAGAACGCCGCCCGGGGCGCGGCGCAGCCCGCCGCCGTCGCCCTGTTCTCCCCGCTGATCGATCTCACCTTCGCCTTGGCGTCCGATCAGGAGCGACGCCGGCGCGATCCGGTGATCTCCGCCCGGGCCGCCCGCCGGCTCCCGCGGGTCTACACCAGTGGGCATCCCGACGACACCCCGCGGCTGCGGCTCACCGTCGCGGCGGGCACCGCGCTCCCGCCGATGCTGGTCCAGGCCGGCGGCGCCGAGATGCTCAGCGCCGATGCCCGGCACCTGCACACGATGGTCCGGACCGCGGGTGGTGACTGCACCCTCGAGATCTGGCCGGGCCAAGTGCACGTGTTCCAGGCATTGCCGCGCCTGGCCCCCGAAGCCGACGCCGCACTGGGGCGAGCCGCCGATTTCCTGTGCGCGGCACTCGCGGCCGGCACCCCACGGAAAGTGAGCTGAGATGCCAGCCCTGCGCAACCTCCTACCGTTCGGCGGCTCGGGCCGCACCCATGGCGCCCGAGCGGTCGTCACCGGCGCCGGCAGCGGAATCGGCCGCGCCCTCGCGCGCGAACTGGCCGCCCGGGACGGACAGATCGTCTGCGCCGATATCGACGAGAGCCGCGCCGCGGAAACGGTGGCCCTCATCGAGCGCGAGCACCCCGGCGCCGCCCACGCTTTCCGCTGCGATGTCGCCCGCCGGGAGGACGTGGAGATTCTCGCCCGGTTCGCCGACTCGGTCTTCGACGGCCCGGTCTCGCTGGTCGTCAACAATGCCGGCGTCGGAATCGGGGGAAAACCGGTGGGCGAGATCGGATTCACCGACTGGGAATGGGCGCTCGGTATCAATCTGTGGGGCGTAGTGCACGGATGCGAGATCTTCGCACCGCGGCTGCGGGCCATCGGCCGCGGCGGCATCATCAATGTGGCCTCGGCCGCCGGTTTCGCCGCCGCGCCCGCGATGGCGGTCTACAACACATCCAAGGCCGGCGTGCTCGCCCTGTCGGAGACGATGGCCGCGGAGTTCAGCGGCACCGATATCGCGGTCACCGTGCTCTGCCCCACCTTCGTCCGCACCAATGTCGCCCGGGACGGGCGCATCACCAGTGGCTCGCGCGATCTCGCCGACACCCTCATGCGCTGGACCGGCTTCTCCCCCGAGCGCGTCGCCCGCATCACCCTCGACGCCCACGACCGCGGCCGGCTACACGTCCTCCCGCAGCCCGACGCCCAGCTGATCTGGCTGCTCAAGCGGGCGTTTCCCGGACCGTACACGACCGTGGCGGGTCTGCTCGAGCGGTGGTTGCCGCAGGACGCGCCCGCCACCCCGACCACCACCCAGAGAACAGGAGTCTGATATGGCGACCATGGACTTCCAGGACATGCTCGACAAGATCAAGGACCGCCAGTGGGCACTGGCCGATATCGATTGGGACGCGCCGGGCGCGGAAACGATCACCCCCGAACAGCACGCGCGCCTGAAGCCGTTCATGTCGGACCTGATGTGGATCGAGAACGTAGGGGCGCGCGGATTCGCCGCCATGGCCAAGAAGGCCCCCGACGAGACCTTGCGCGAGATCTACCGCTATTTCCACGCCGAGGAGCAGAAGCACGCCAATGCCGAACTCGCGCTCATGCGGCGCTGGGGCATGCTCGAGGGCGACGAGATCCCGCAGCCGAATATCAATGTCAAACTGGTGATCGATTTCCTGGACAAATACGCCGACGAGATGTCGCTGTCGTTCCTGGGCACCGTGATCCCGATGCTCGAGGTGGCGTTGGACGGCGCGCTCGTCAAATTCATCATGGACGAGATCGAGGACCCGGTATGCCAGGAGGCGTTCCGGCGGATCAATGCCGACGAATCCCGGCATCTGGCTGTCGATTTCGCGGTGATGGATGTGCTGGGCCACGCCGAGATGCGCAAACTGCTCATCGAACTGGTCGGCGGCTGGGTGAAACCGACCTTCCTGATCGGCGTGCTGAGTTATATGCCGCTGCTGAACAAGATGCGCGACAACATCGTCGCGATGGGAGTGGACGAGAAGAAGCTGTACTCGGCACTCGAGCGCTACCGGAAGGTGGGCGAGCGCAGTGAATTCGCGCGCCGGCTGCCGATGTACCAGATCGTGAAGATGCACGGCGACTGGGTCGTCGACCGGGGGCATCCATACCACCTGCTCGCGGACACCCTGGTGAAGGTCACCGGGGCCATTCCGCGGCGGCTGCTGCGCAAGGACCCGAGCTGGTCGAAGGAAATCACCTACACCCCCGCCGCGTGACGAGGACAACCATGACCACGACCAGCACAGCCCCGCTCGATGTCGCCGTGATCGGTGCGGGATTCGCCGGGATCGGCGCGGCCATCCGGCTCCGGGACCGCGGTATCACGAATTTCGCGGTGTTCGAACGCGGCGACGCGATCGGCGGGACCTGGCGTGACAACACCTATCCCGGCGCGGCCTGCGATATTCCCTCCCGGCTCTACTCCTACAGTTTCGCGCCCAACCCGGACTGGTCGCACACCTATTCCGGTAGCGGCGAGATTCTCGGTTACATCGACTCGATGGTGGCGAAATCCGGAATCGGACCGCATATCCGGTTGCGGCACAATGTCACCGGAATGGCATTCGACGAGGCCGCCGGGACCTGGGCCATCGCGATCGAGGGCGCCGGAGAAGTCCGCGCCCGCGCTGTGGTGCTGGCGTCCGGCCCGCTGACCGAACCCGGCTACCCCGATATCCCCGGTATCGACACCTTTACCGGCCATACGATCCACAGTGCCCGCTGGGACCACGACTACGATTTCGCCGGGAAACGGGTCGCGGTGATCGGCACCGGCGCCAGTGCGGTGCAGATCATCCCGGAGCTGGTGGAACGGGCCGGTTCGGTGAAGGTTTTCCAGCGCACCCCCGGCTGGGTGCTGCCCCGGGTGAACCGGCGCACCGGCGCCCTCGCCAAAGAGCTCTACCGGCATGTCCCCGGCGCGCAGACCCTCGCCCGGCAGGCCTGGTTCTACGGGCACGAATCGGTGGCACTCGGCGTCGTCTGGAACACCCCGCTGACCCGGGTGGTCGAGCTGGTCGGCCGGGCGCAACTGCGGCGACAGGTCGCCGATCCGTGGTTGCGGCGGCAGCTCACCCCGGATTTCCGGGCGGGCTGCAAACGACTGCTCATGACCGATGACTACTACCCGGCGCTGCAACGGGACAACTGCAAGCTGATCACCTGGCCGATCGCCCGGATCGCGCCGGACGGGATCCGCACCGCCGAGGGGATCGAGCATCGCGCCGACTGCATCGTGTTCGCCACCGGGTTCGACGTCTCCAAAACGGGGACACCGATCCCGATCACCGGCCGCGACGGCCGGGTGCTCGCCGATGAATGGCGGCGCGGCGCATTCGCGTACCGCAGTGTCGCGGTCTCGGGGTATCCGAACCTGTTCCTGACCTTCGGACCCAATTCCGGCCCGGGACACAACTCGGCCCTGGTGTACATGGAAGCGCAGATCGACTACCTGGTACAGGCGATCGGCCTGATCCTCGACCGTGATCTCCGGATGCTCGAGGTGCGCCCCGAGCGCCAAGAGCGTTACAACGCGACGATCCAGCGCAGGCTCGGTGCGACCACCTGGAACTCCGGCTGCCGCAGCTGGTACCTCACCGAGGACGGCTTCAACGCGACCATGTATCCGGGATTCGCCACCCAGTACCGCAACCAGTTGCGCGAGGTCGACCTCGCCGATTACACGGTGGTGGGGGCGGCGCCGCGGATCGCCCCGACCGTGGCATCGGTTTCCTGACCGGCGGTTAGACTCGGATACTCGGGCCGGGTTGCCCGGCGCAGGCGGGCGAGGGAGGTGCGGACTCATGAGCAGATACCGGATCGATGATCTCGCCCGTGCCGCGGGCACCACGTCCCGTAATGTCCGCGCCTATCAGGAACGTGGTCTGCTGCCACCACCGGCAGACCGTGACGGCCGGGCCAGTATCTACGACGATTCCCATCTGGAGCGGCTGCGGCTGATCGATGCGCTGCTACAACGTGGCTTCACCACCGCGCATATCGCCGATTTCATCACCAGCTGGGAGACCGGGAAAGACCTCACCGAGGTGCTGGGATTGCAGCACGCGGTCACCGCCAACTGGTCGGAGGAGGAGACCTTCGAGGTCCCCCGGGAACTGCTCGCCACCATTCTCGGCGCACAGACCGAGGAACTGGTGGAGCAGCTGAGCCGGATGGGACTGGTCCGGGTGGACGGCGAAACGGTGGTGATCACCGATACCCAGCTGCTCACCTCGTTCACCGAATTGCACGAGTACGGGGTGGAGCTGGGCACGCTGATCTCGGTGTACGCGGAGGTGGCGACCCGGATCGACGATATCAGCGGCCTGCTCATCAATGCGGCCAAGAAACATATCGTCGACGAGCACGGGCCGGGCTGGCTCCCGGACTCCAACGACGAGATCGCCGCGACCACCCGAATGCTCAATACGATGCGGGAGCTCGGCGTCGCCGCGGTGCACACCAGTCTCGCGCGGTCGCTGGATGCCACGCTGCGCCGCGAACTCGGCGACTATCTCGCCACCGCTGCCGAACGCGAGCGCGAACGCCGGGCGGGCCACGGCCACGGAGCGTGAACCACCCGGCAGCCGGCGCGCTCAGGGCACCGGCACCTGCTTCTCCGGCTCTTCGGGTTCCTGGAGTGCGACGCCGGCCCTCGCGGCCCCCGCACCCGGCGCAACTCGGTACGCGGCCGCCTCCGCCTGAGCGGCGGCGAGGAACCCTGGAGTATCCGACGCGCACGCCAGGCAGATCGCCTGATGCCCCGCAGCGGGGTCACGGTCCATCTCGTAGGCGATATAGGAGTCCCCGCAGCTGTGGCAGCGCACCCTGGTCTCCCACGGATCGTCCACTTCGTCACGCGGATCGAACGGACGCGCCAGCGTGAACCAGGCCGGCTTCGACAAACGCAGGGCCACACCGTAGAGCACCGCGGCGAGTACACAACTGACCGGCGGCGCCCAGACCGAGCCGGCACTCCCGCCGAAAGCCACCATCGCGATACCGGCCACCGAGGACACACCCCACGCCGTGACACCGGCCGGGTTCACCGCGGGCACCCGGCCCGGCCGGATCTCCGGACCCGTCCGCGACGCGTCTCGGGAGGTGAGCAGGATATGGGTGAGCGCGATGGCGACCCAGCTGACGATGATGACGCCCTGATAGGTGAGCGCCTGGAGAATCCAGCTGAGGACATTCGTCAGCATCATCACGTACACGATCACCGCGACGACGCCGAGCCAGAAAACCCGCGGCAGGGTGAGCCGGCAGGCGCGGGCGAAGAAGTTCTGGACGTTGGTCGAGGCGAGATAGAAATTGCCCGAATTGACCCGGGTCTGGCTGACGACCACCCACAGCAGGCCCCAGAACCCCATCATCGACACCACGCCGAGAATGGCCGATTCCTCGTTCAGCTCCCCCGCGATATCGATGGTGTGTGCCAGGAAGATACCGACCATGCCGTTCACCAGCAGGGTCATCAGGTAGAACGGCGTACCGAAGGTCACCCGGCCGTTGAACGCCGCATCGGCCGGACGCCCGAAGCGGGCGAAATCCCAGGCCATCATGGTCACCACCCAGACGCCCATGTAGACCGTGTAGGCGAACGACCAGCCCGGTACGCCGAGATCCGCGGCGCCCGCGGGTTCGTAGGTGAGCCAGTCGTTGCTGTAGCCGTAGCGGACCACCGCCCAGACCACCGAGCCGACCAGGCCGAGCAGGTACAGCGGCAGCAGGACACCGTTGATCTTGTCCAGCCAGGTGTTGACGCCGCGCATCGCCAGCGGTGCCTGATACACCACCACGATCAGGCAGCACACCGCCATCGGCAGCGCGGGTAGATAGGCGTGCAGGGCGCTGGCCACGATCGCGCCCTCGGCCACCACGTAATAGGTGATGGTCACGCCGAAAAGAGCTGCGGCGAAAGCCGATCCGGCCCGGCCGAACAGAGCGCGGGAGAACAACGACACACTGGTGCCGGTGCGGGCGGCGTACCGCGAGACGACGGAATTGATCGCGCCGTAGCTGAGTGCCGAGGCGGCGATCCCGATCAGGGTGTCGACGGTGCCCACGGCCAGGGTGACGGTGCTGCCCACCACCACCCAGAACATGGCGCTCATGAGCCCGAACCAGGCCATGGACACCGACCACGGCGAACTCCGCCAGGACAGCGGCACGATATGCAATGAATAGTCCTCGGCCGCAGCGCGTTCCAGGACTTTGGGATCGTCCGACGACGAGACGACGAGTTCGGGTACGGCGGTCGCGACCGCCTCCGGCGAGGGTGACATGGGTGAACTCCCATTCGTGAACAACTCGACATAACTGCCCCGGGTCGTGCCGGGTGCGAAAGAGGGTGGGCGGGGACCGCGCCGTCCCCGCCCACCTGTGCCGTGCCTAGACTGCCGCCGCCTCGGTGACGGTCAGCGTGCCCTTGACGTAGTCGACGGCGGGATCATCGGTCCAGTGCACGACGGTGCGCCGCTGGAGCATCCGGCGGAACTGGGCGGTGGTGTTCTCCAGCACCTCGCCGCTGCCCCAGTCCAGGATCACGCCGTACTGCCGGACGCAGTCCATCTCGTTGACCAGACCGGACCG
Source organism: Nocardia sp. NPDC004568 (assembly GCF_040609955.1). Taxonomy (NCBI): domain Bacteria; kingdom Bacillati; phylum Actinomycetota; class Actinomycetes; order Mycobacteriales; family Nocardiaceae; genus Nocardia; species Nocardia sp. NPDC004568. Next base: position 37,667 of record NZ_JBEXLL010000061.1, on the reverse strand, counting down.
GTACTCGCCGGCGACCTCCTGCGGATCCCGTTCCATCCAGGAATGCCGGTTGCGGCGGAGGTAATCGCGGGCTTTCCCGGTGGCGGCGGTGTCCACCTCGTATTCGAAGATCTCCGGGTCGATCTCCTTGATCACCACGCCGTAGTCCTTCTCGGCACGCTCGACGGTGACGTACCCGTCGATCACATCCTCGAGTACCGCCGAAACCTCCCGGCGCAACGGATCGCCGAGGCCGCCTCCCCCCGCCGACGGCCGGGTGAACTCGTCACCCGATTTGATCGGCACCGCGGCGAAGATGGAACCCAGATACTGTTCGGAATCGGTGCCCTTGTTGAGCCAGACCCCGTGCGGGATGGACGGCAACCCACCCCAGAGCCCCCAGGTCACCGAACGTTCGCGATCGCAGCAGTAGGACATCACGGTGTTGTTGCTGGCCCACAACCGGCCGCCCTTCTCCGCGCCGAGCCCGCCGCGGAACCTGCCGGGACCGCCCGAATCCGGAACCAGATCGTGGCAGGAGGTGAGGACGGGAGCGAGACGCTCCTGGCCCTCGAACGGCTGGGTACCGTACTGGACGCCGAATACCGCGGCCGAGGCGTTGTAGCCGTCGGCGCCGTTGCGGGCGCCCCAGCCGCCCATCATCCAGTCGTACCACATGAAATTCGTGTTACCGCTGTCCCGTTCATCGCGACCGCCGACCAGTAGATATTCGAGGTTGAAGGTGCAGGCCATGGCCCGTTCGGGCTGGATATCGGACCAGATCTCGAAAACCGAACTCATGATCTTCTCGAACGGGCCGGAACAGAAGCCGGCGCACGGTGACGGCCAGTCCGCGTTGACCACCGAACCGAGGGGCCCCAGCTCCGCGGTGACCACCCGGTAGAAGCCGGAATTCAATGGGATGTCCGGGAACTGCATCTTGGTGCCGGCCACGATCCCGGCGAAGGAGCCGCCGAATCCGGCGTTCATCATCGACGAGATCGAGGCATGGGATTCGCTGAGGTCGTAGTGGACCGTATCGCCGGAAATGGTCATCTTCATGGTCACCGGAATGAGCCCTTCGCCCAGCGCCGGGTCCTGATCGATGTAGTCCTCGGTGTACCAGACGCCATCCGGCAGGGCCGCGATCTTGGCCCGGGTCAATTCCTCCACATAGTCCTGGACCTCGGCCATGGCGGTTTTCACCGTCTGCACACCGTATTTGTCGCAGAGACGCTGGATCTCACGTTCGGCGACCCGGGTGGCCTCGGCCTGGGCCTGCATATCGCCGATGATGTCGCGCGGGTTGCGGGTGTTCTTGGCGATGAGATAGGCGACGTCCTCGAGGAATTCGTCCTTGCTCCACAAACGGGTGGGCGGAATGCGCAGCCCCTCGCCCATATGGTCCAGCGCTTTCACATTGAACGAACCGGGAGTCGCGCCGCCGACATCGGCCCAGTGGCCGTTGGCCTGGGCGTAGCCGAGCAGTTCACCGTCGTAGTAGATCGGCCGGATGATGCGGGTGTCGTTGAAATGGCTACCGCCTTCGTAGACGTCGTTGATGACGAAGACGTCGCCGGGATGGATATCGCCTTCGAACTGCCGGATCACCGCTTTCGCCGTGTAGTGCAGGGTGCCGACGTGGGCGGCGATATCGCCGGTGCCCTGCATGACGGTATTGCCCTCGGTATCGCAGAGGGCCGAGGAGAAGTCGCGCGAATAGATGACGAAGGAGTAACAGGTGCGCAGAATCTGCTCCGCCATCTGGTCGACGGTGCTGATGAAGGAGTTCTTCAGGACCTCGAAGGTCACCGGGTCCAGGGATGTGGGCATGGTTGGTACCTCGCAGACGAGTGGTTCGGGGAACAGTGGCCGTTACGCGGTGGGCTGGAGCAGCAGATTGCCCCATTCGTCGACGCGCGCAGTGGTATGCGGCGGGACTACGGTGGTCGAATCGAGCTGGTCCACGATGCACGGTCCGGCGATGACAGCACCCGCGGGCAGGTCCGCGCGGTCGTACACCGGGGTGTCGAGCCGGGCGGTTTCGTCGGGGAACAGCACCCGGCGCATTTCGGCCGGCGTCGGCGTGAACGTGGCGGGGTCGATCAGCTCGGCAGGTTCGACCGTGGGCTTCGGGGTGACCCCGATGGCCCGCACCGAGATCCGGTAGATCTCCACACCGGCGTTGTCGTCGGCGTAGTTGTGCTCCTTGAGATGCTGCGCGTGGAAGGTCGACACCACCTCGTCCAGGCTGGTCAGCGGCATGGATACCGGTACCGCGATGGCCCGCCACTGACCCATGTAGCGAGTGTCGACGTAGTACTCGAAGACCATGTCCTGCTCCGCGACATGTTCGGCCACCAGCCGCTCTCGTCCATCGGCCTGGAGCTTGCGGAAGGATTCGGCCAGATGCCCGAGATCGACTTCGGTGGCGTCGGCCAGGTACATGGTGGTGAGGTCGTGCTGGACATCGACGAGCATGCAGCCCATCGCGGAGGTGACACCGGGATGCGGCGGAATGATCACCGTCGGGATCCCGAGGTCCTTGGCCAGGTACGCGGCATGCAGCGGGCCCGCACCGCCGAATCCGACGAGCGCGAAATCGCGCGGATCGTGACCCTTGCGGATGGAGATGAGCCGGATGGCGTCGGCCATATTGGCGTTGGCGACCTTGATGATGGACTGGGCGGCGGTCTCGACATCCAGACCGAGTGGCGCCGCCACCTTCTCGATCGCCGCGCGCGCCTGCCCCTCGTCCAGCTCGCGGACACCGCCGGCCAGCTTCTTGCCCACGGTTCCCAGGACCAGGTTGGCATCGGTATTGGTCGCCGCCTCGCCGGACATCCCGTAGCAGGCCGGACCCGGTTCCGAACCCGCCGACTGCGGGCCGTTGCGCAGCGATCCGGCGTCGTCGAGCCAGGCGATGGAGCCGCCACCGGCGCCGATGGTGAGCACTTCGATACTCGGGAAGCAGATGGGGTGGCCGAATTCCACGCTCCACCGGTTGGTGGTGCCCAGCACGCCGTTGTCGGTGAGCGAAACATCGGTGGAGGTCCCACCCATATCGAAACCGATCGAGTTCTCGTAGCCGCACATCCGGGCGATATGGCGGCTGGCGATGGCGCCGGCCGCGATACCGGAGGCGGCCAGCCGGGCCCCGTACTTCTCGGCCAGCGCCGGGGTCATGACGCCGCCGCCGGAATGCAGCAGCAGGACATCGTTGTCGTATCCGTTCTCGCTGAGCCGGCCCTCGAGGCTGCGCGCGTAGGGGCCGATGATCGGGACCAGCGCGGCATTGGCGACGGTCGTGGAGAACCGCTCGTACTCGAAGATCTCCGGCAGCACATCACTCGAGGTGGTCACCGATACTCCCGGCAGTTCCTCCTGCAGGATCTCCGCCATCAACTCTTCGTGCTCGGGGTTGGTGAACGAGTTCACGAAGCACACGGCCACCGCCTCCACCGCGCGGCGCTTCAGGATCCGTGCCACATCCCGGGCCTGATCCTCGTCGAGTGCCTGGAGCACTTTCCCGTCGTAGCCGATCCGTTCGCGCACGGTGAGCCGGTGCCGCCGGGCGACGATCGGCGGTGCCACCTCCTCGTACGGGTCCCAGGATTCGCGATCACCCCGGCGGATCTCGAGCACATCGCGGAATCCTTCGGTGGTCACCAGCGCCACCCGGGGGAATTTGCGGGTGATCAGCGCATTCGTCGCGATGGTGGTGCCGTGCGAGAAGAACTCGACATCCTCCCAGCTCACGCCCGCCTGCCGCATCCCGGCCAGGACGCCCTCGATCGGGTCTGCCTGGGTGGGGTATTTGGCGGTGACGATCGTCCCGTCGCCGCGCTGGATGAACACATCGGTGAACGTGCCACCGATATCGACGGCGGTGCGGACCTTCTCCGCCCGGCTGCCGGTTTCGCTCATATCGCCCTCCTCGGACTGTGTCTCGGATCGGGTATTACGAAACGCCGCGCCGGGAGTCGCGACAATTGGCCCGATCGCCGAGCCACGAGGACCGCGACTTGGAGATCGATACGAACCCGATCCCACCCCGACCACCGCTACCTGCGGAAACAGCTTCTTCCGCCAGGTAACGCGCAGGTGTCCGATACCTCGGGGAGACGCACGGTCACCGCATCGAAACACGGTTGCCCGGACCCGCGAACAGCCGGCCCGGCTCGGCGGGTGGTGCCCGGTGCCAGGCCGTAGAGTGAATTCGTCGCAGCACGGCGGCGGACCGCACGGAGAGGAGCGTGGAGTGAAGATCGGCCTGCTCTATTCGCTCAGCGGCGCACAGGCGGAGATGGAGCAATCGATTCTCGACGGCGCCCTGCTGGCGGTGCACGAGATCAATGCCGCGGGCGGGGTCGGCGGCGCGGAATTGCAGACGGCGATCTTCGACGATCGCTCGCAGGTCTCACTGACCGCGCACGGTATCGATCACCTGTGCCGCACCGAATCCGTCGACGCCGTGGTGGGCGGGTACACCTCGGCCAGCCGCGTCGTGATGATCCCGGCGATCCACGCCAATCGCACCCTGCTGATGTACCCCACCTACTTCGAGGGCGAGGAAACCGATCGGCGCGTGTTCTATTGCGGGGCCGCGCCCAACCAGTATCTGGCCGACTATCTGGACTGGATCGCCACGAATCTGGGCCGACGGGTGTACATCGTCGGTTCCGATTACATCTATCCGCGCGTACTCGCGGAGGCGATCCGCCGTTTCGGGGACCGCTGGGATATCAGCGTCGCCGGTGCCTGGCACGCCCCGCTGGGCGAAACCGATTTCACCGCGGTACTGGCCGATATCGCCCGCACCCGCCCGTCGGTGGTGATCTGCAATCTGGTCGGGGTCGATTCGACCACGCAGTTCTATACCCAGTTCCACGACGCCGGATTCGAGCCGGCCACACTGCCCATCGCGGCCACCGTCACCACCGCCATCGACCTCGCCCATATGCCGCCCGAAGTGAGCGACGGCCATTTCATGGTCGCGACGTATTTCTCTGCGCTCGAATCGGCGGCCAATTCCGCGTATCGGCGGGCGCTGGAGGAGATTCGTGGCCGACGTCATACGCATTCGGCGCAGGTCGGCGCCTACAACGCCGTCCACGCGCTGGGCCTGGCAGCCGAACTGGCCGGGTCCACGGCCACCGCCGCGATCGCCGACGCGCTGCTCGGAGTGCGATTCGACGGTAACCCGGAGGGTTTGCCGTTCTACTTCCGTAGTGATCACTACAGCGCCCACCCCGCCTATGTGGGCCGCGCCGCGGGTGGCACCTACGAGGTCGTCGAGGAATTCGCGCCGCGGCTGCCGGATCCGTGGTGGTCCGAGAGCCGGTCACTCATCGTGCCGCGGTAGTTCGCGCAGGCACAGGGCCAGATAGAAATCGACCCGGTCCGCGGTCGACTGGACCCCACGGCCGGTGAGTCGTTCGATACGGGTCAGCCGGTACCGGAGGGTGTTGATGTGGATACCCAGTTCGGCTGCCGTAGCGGCGAAATGACCGTCCAGCGCCAGGAAGGTCCGCAGGGTGTCGAGATAGCGCGAACCCTTGTCGCGGTCGTAGTCGACGACCGGTTGCAGCAGCGCGCGGTCCAGGATCACCGACAGCTGGGGTTCGGCGGCGAGCAGGGTGGCCGCCAGCGGCGACGGCAACGGGATCCGGTCGGGTGCGGGCCGGGTCGCGCGGGCCTGCCGGTCGGCGAGCTGGCGGGCGTTGATCAACCCGCGCACCAGATCGTTGCTGTCGCGCATCACGAACGAACTCGTGCCGATCGGTGGTGCCGTCCCGTGGCGGAATTCGAAGAGCGCGTCGAGCACCTGCACCGCCTGCTCGAACGGGGCCGGTTCGCCGGGTTCGGCGAATTCCTGTTCACCCAGTGTGATCAGCGCGTAGGCGCTGTCCCCGTGCACCCCGGCCACACAGGATGATCCGCCGAGAGACCCGAGGTCCTGCAACGCGGCGACCATCCGTGCTCCGGCACCGGCGTCGGCCGCCGTCGCGATCGCCCGGACCCGCGTTCCGGGTTCCAGCCCCAGGGATCGGGCCCACGGATCCAGCGCACCGGACGCGGCCTTGGCTTCGACCAGTTCCCGGATCAGGGCGTTCTCGAATTCCTGTCGCGCCGCGCGCTTCACTTCCATCGCCCGGGCCAGCGCGTCGATGTGCCGTAGCAGCCCGGTCAGCCGCCGGGGTGCGACGGCGAGACGGTCCGGGTTCGCCAGGACGAGCGCGTGACCGGATTCGGGTAGCGGGATGTGTAGGGCCGCCGCGGAGTTCGGGATCCGGTCCGGTGCCACGGGTTTGCGGGACAGCAGTTTTACCAGCAGCTCGATATCGGTGCTGTGCGACCCTCCGATCGCCGACCCGCGCGTCACGAGCCATGCCCTGAGGGTGGTGCCGCCGATGAAGCGGTCGAGCACGGCGCGGACGGCAACCGGGCCCGCCGCGTGCACATCACCGGCCGGAGTTCCGTAGGTCTCCGCCGCGAGCGCCGCACCCAGTTGCTCGAACGAGACGGCTTTCGGTATCAGATAGACGGGCAGCGATTGCCGCACACATTCCGCGACGAATTCCGGCGGCAGCGCGCGATCGTCGTTGTCCACGACCACCGCGATACCGCCGGCCGATCGCAGTTCGGCCGCCAGCCCCTGGGGCGCGGCGAGCGCGGACCACCGCTTCGAGGGGATGTAGACCACACTGCCCGGCTCGAGATCGGCCGGGGCGTCCGGATCGAACTCGTGCAGCGCGGCGACCCGGCCGAGCCGGGCGCTCGCGGCGGGACCCGGGGTGAGCGATCGCAGGCCGGCGCGGAGCGCGAAGGCACCGACTGTCGCCATACCACTCCCTCCGAGCCGCGCGGCGATCCGGTGGACCGCCGCCGGCGGAGGGCCGGCCGATGGAGTCGGCGCCCTCCGCCCAGGTCGTACCTCCGGTTCGCGCGGAGGTCACGTGGAGGTCATTCTGCCCGGAACAGCCGGTTCACGTCCGGTGAGCGGTCCCGGTCACAGCAGACGGCACAGCGTCTTGCCGGTCGTGGCGCCGGACAGCATCGCCACCAGCGCCTCGCCCGCTCGTTCGATTCCGTCGAAAACCGACTCCCGATGGATCAGCCGCCCCGCCGCGAGATGGCCGGCGATCTCCGCCCGCATCGGCTGCTCGAGATGGTTGAAGGAACCCGCCCGGAACCCCCGCATCCGCAACCCCTTCGCCACCATGGTGAACAGGTTCGGGGGTCCCACCGCGGCGGTGCCGTCGTAGCCGGATACCGCACCGCACAGCGCTACCCGGCCGTGCGGGCGCAGGGCGTCGAGCGCGGCGGTCAGATGGTCACCGCCGACATTGTCGAAATAGGCGTCGATCCCGGTGGGTGCCAGGGCGGTCAGCGATTCGGCGAGCGCGGGATCGTGATAGTCGAAGGCCGCGATACCCAGTTCGTCGCGTAGGTAGGCGACTTTCTCCGGGCTGCCGGCCGAGCCCAGGACCGTGGCACCCCGCAGCGCCGCGAGTTGCGCGGCCAGCGCACCCACCGCACCGGCGGCCGACGACACCCACAGGGTGTCCGCCGCGGTCAGCTCGAGGATCTCGACCAGACCCACATACGCGGTGAGCCCGGCACTACCCAGCGGCCCGAGGAACCATTGCGGCGGCAGGTCGCCGTTGTCGATCCGGGCCGGGGCACCGTAGCCGCCGATGGTCTGCGAGCCCGCCCCCACCACCGCGAATTCGCGATAGCCCAGGGTGTGTGAGACAAGATCACCGACGGCGTAGGCCGGGTCGCGGGTCTCGGCGACGATTCCCAGCGCCAGGCCGGTGAGCGGTTCGCCGGGCCGTAGCGGGGGCAGATACCCGTCCGGGGTGGTCTCGGCCAGCCGGATACGGATCGACGGGTCGATCGAGAGCCAGGTATTGCGGACCAGCACCTCACCCGGGCCTGGCACCGGTACCGGCTCGTCGATCAGGACGAGGTCGGTGGCGCTCAGTTTTCCGGCCGGTCGGCGGGCCAGGCAGAGCCGGCGATTCATGGTTCTCCTCGGATCGTTCGGCCGGGGTCGCCCGAGCCCCCGGGGCGCCGCACCGGTCAGTGGGCGAAGGCCACTTCCGGGGTCCGCGCGATGAGCAGGCGCCGTACCGCACCGGTGGTATCGAGTTGGGCGGTCGCGTTGAACGAGGCCTCGAAGGCACCGTCGCGGGTCGTCCGGCCGAGCACGAGTTCGTATTCACCGACCACCGCGCCCACATCGATGTGATGGACCAGGGTGCTCTTCTCGCGTTGCGCGAGGTAGGCGACCAGACCCGCCCGGTCCCCGACGAATTCGGCGCTCGCCCCGGCTCCCTTGGAGAACTGCACCGACATGGTGAAATCGTCGGAGATCATGCCGAGCACCCGGTCGGGATCGTCGGAATCCATATAACCGAACCATCGCGCCAGCACGGGCACATCCGCCGTCATTCCTGTTCTCCTTCGGTCGAGGGCCGGTCCACCAGCGCGAAGTCCGCGCTGAACGTGACCTGGTACCGGTCGATGAGTCCCGCCGCGTCCAGATGCATCGCGGCCACGAAGTAGCCGGTGGTCACGGAGTCGTTCTCGGTGACGGCGCCGTGGGCGAACTGCACGTCACCGTCGGCGGCCACCCGCAACAGCACATGCCTGCGGTTCACCGGCGGTCGGTCGCTGAGGTAATCGAACATGGCCGAGCGGCCGCGATCCCGGTTCACCCCGGTGGGCAGGATCATCGTGAAGTCCACATCCTCGGCCAGCAACGCCACCGCGTCCCGCAATCCGCCGCTGTCGACGGTCGCGTAGTAGTCCTCGATCACGTAACTCATGAAATGAACTTAGTTCAGCAAACCACTTCTTGTCGAGAGCGTGAACAGCTAGGCTCAGTTTGCCGAATTGAACTCAAGTCAACCGGAGAATCATGTCCCCGACCTCAGCAGCTGCCGTCGAAGTTCCCTGGCCGCGGGCGGAACCGGCGGCTCTCACGCCCGGCCCGGAACAGGAACAATTGCGCGAAACACTGCGGGCGCTGCTCGCCAGGCACAGCGGTATCGACCGGGTCCGCGCGGCGGCCGAATCCGCGAGCGGCTACTCCGCACCGCTGTGGCGACGCCTCGTCGACGAGATGTCGGTGACCTCGCTCGCGGTGCCGGAGGAAAACGGCGGGCTGGGCTACGGCACCGCCGAACTGGCCGTCGTCCTCGAGGAATGCGGACGGGCCCTGGTCTGCGAACCCGTGATCAGCTCGGCGATCCTGGGCGTGCAGGCGCTGCTGCCGGCCGCCGCGGAGACCGCCGAACTCTTCGCCGAGGTACTCGCCGGCCGGTCGCTCGCCACCGTCGGCACCCTCGATCCGGCAACCGACGCGCTGCGGGCCCGGCCCGATCCAGGCGGTTGGCGCGTGGACGGCACGGTCACCCACCTACCCGGCGGCGAGACCGCCGATATCGTGGTGGCCTCGGCGGATACCCCCGAGGGCCGCCGCCTCTTCGCCCTGCGGCCCGGACCCGAAGCCGTCCGCAGCCCACGCCGGGTCCTCGACCCCACCCGCAGGCAGGCCGACCTCACCGTCCGCGACTGCCCGGCCGTCGCATTGACCACGCCGGAATCGACACCCGCCGCCGTCGCGCGGCTGCACGATCTGGCCACCCTCGCCACGGCCTGCGAGAACACCGGCATCGTCGATCATCTGCTGGAGCTCACGGTCGACTACGTCCGGACCCGTCATCAGTTCGGGCGGCCGATCGGTTCCTTCCAGGCCGTCAAACACCGGCTGGCCGATCTACTGGTCGAGCTGGAACGCGCGCGATCGGCGTCCCGGTATGCCGCCGCCCTGCACGCCGAGGACCCCGACTCGGCGCGACTGGCCGTGGCGGTGGCGGGTGCCGTGTGCACCGACGCGGCCGTACTCGCCGCCTCCGAAGCGGTGCAGTTACACGGCGGCGTCGGTTTCACCTGGGAGCATCCCGTGCACTCCTATTTCCGGCGCGCACTCGGAAACGAAGCAGCACAGGGTGATTCACGCACCCACCGCGCACGCATCGCCGATCTGATCGGCGTCTGAACCACCTGGGCCGGCGCGGAATTCCGTATTGACGCCCTCCGCGCCGTCGAGTACAACTGAAGTGAATCCAGTTCAATAACGGACAATGAAAGAGGCCCCCGATGGTTGACACCGACCACATCGTCCTGGAGAAAGACGGCGAGATCGCGCGTGTCTGGCTCAACCGCCCGCACAAGAAGAACGCGGTCACCGTGGAGCTGCTGCACCGGCTCGACGAGATCATCGTCGAGGTCGACAACGACCCCGAGCTGAAGGTTCTCGTCCTGCGCGGCCGGGCCAACACTTTCTGCTCGGGCTTCGACCTGGACGAACTGCGGGAGAACTACGTCGGTAAGACCAACGCGATGGATGTCGCGGTGCTCTCGGCGAAGGTCTGCGACCGCCTCTACTCCATGAACACCCCGTCGGTGGCGGTGCTGGAGGGCTATGTCACCGCGGGCGGTTTCGAGTTGATGATCTCCTGTGATTTCGCGGTCGCCGCCGACGATGCCAAGATCGGCGACTTCCACATCCGCCGCGCGCTCTTCGGTGGCGCGGGGCCGATCTACCGCCTGCCGCGCATGATCGGTATCCGCAAGACCAAGGAGCTGATGCTCACCGGCAAACTGCTCTCCGGCAAGGAGGCCGAGGCCTTCGACCTGATCAACGCCTCCGCCCCGGCGGCCGAACTCGACGCCCTGGTGGCCGATTTCATCGCGCCGATCATCGACAAGAGCCCGTTCGCCATGAAGCTCACCAAGATGACCATCGACCGCGGCCTGGACGCCGATATCCAGTCGCTGATGGTGATGGAACACCTGGCGGTCGGCAACGCCCTGCAGTCCGAGGACGCGCGCGAGGGTGTCAACGCCTTCCTGGAGAAGCGCGAACCCAAGTGGGTCGGTCGCTGAACCAGCGATCGGCAGACCGACCATCGGAAGGAACGACATGGGTGAGCAGGTGAAACCCGTACTGGAAGGCAGTAGATGCCGGGTGTGCGGCACGGTCGGGTACCCGGCGAGCGCGATCTGCGCGCGCTGCGCCCGGCCGACCGCCGACCCGCTACCGCTCAGCGGCGACGGGGTGGTCTGGGCCTACACCGTCCAGCGGTTCCCACCGAAATCGCCACCGTATGTCGTTCCCGCCGAGGGGTTCACACCGTACGCGGTCGGCTATGTCGAACTCCCCGAGGGGATCAAGATCGAGGCGATTCTCGACTGCGACGATTTCGCCACCCTGGACCGGGCGCCGGTGCGACTGGTCGCGGTCACACCGGTCCCCCGGTTCACCACCACCCAGCAGAGCGAGGACCGGTGACAGAGCAGGTTTCGATCATCGGGAGCGGGCTGTCGCGCTTCGGCCGCCGGCCCGGAATCAGTGGGCGCCAGATGGCGGTCGAGGCGATCACCGCCGCGGTGGCCGACGCCGGACTGACCTGGCCCGATATCCAGGTCGCGTTCGGCGGCAGCGACGGGTCGGGACTGGCCGACACGCTGGTCGCCGAACTCGGTTTCACCGGTATCCCGTTCACCAATGTCAAGAACGGCTGCGCGACGGGCGGCAGCGCGCTGTTCTCCGCGGTCAACGCGGTGCGGTCCGGTGCCGCGGATATCGCGCTGGCGGTCGGCTTCGACAAACATCCGCGCGGAGCGTTCGACCCCGATCCCGCCGACTGGGGCCTGCCCGAGGGCTACGGGACGGCCGGGCTCATGGTGACCACCCAGTTCTTCGGCGCCAAGATCGGCCGCTATATGCGCGAGCACGATATCTCGGCGGCGACGCTGGCGAAGGTCGCCGAGAAGGCCTACCGCAACGGTAGCCGCAATCCCAATGCCTGGCGGCGGGAGCCGATCTCGGCAGCACAGATCGCCGCGGCGGAGATGGTGAACGATCCACTCACCAGGTTCATGTTCTGCTCCCCCGGTGAAGGGGGCGCGGCCGTGGTCGTCGCGAGCGAGGCCGCTGTGCGCCGGCTCGGTGGGCGCCCGGTGCGGTTGCGGGCGATCAGTCACCGCACCCGGCGCTTCGGCTCCTTCGAGGTATTCAGCCCCGCGGTCCAGGGCACGGGGGAACCGACCAGCGTCAGTACCGATGCCGCCACCGCGGCCTTCGAGCAGGCCGGGATCGGGCCCGGCGAGATCGACGTCGCCCAGCTCCAGGACACCGAGAGCGGCGCGGAGATCATGCATATGGCCGAATGCGGGTTCTGCGAGCACGGCGCGCAGGAGGAGCTGATCGCCGCGGGCGCCACCGAGATCGACGGCCGGCTGCCGATCAACACCGACGGCGGCTGTATCGCCAACGGCGAACCCATCGGCGCCTCGGGGCTGCGGCAGGTCCACGAGATCGTCACCCAGCTACGGGGCGAGGCGGGCGAACGACAGGTGCCGGGTGGTCCGCGCACCGGTTTCACACACGTCTACGGCGCTCCCGGAATCAGCGCCTGCACGGTCCTTTCGGTCTGAGGGCGAGGAACACAATGAGTACACAGACACTTCCGGATCTCGCCGAGTTCACCGAATCGGCCCGGGACTGGTTGCGTGGGGTCGCCACACCCCGCACCGAGGCCACCTGGGGTCACGGTGACGATTCGGTCGCCGTATTCGAGAACTGGACCGCCGCGGAGGAGCGGCGGCACACCGACGCGATCCGCGACTACGAGCGCACCAAGTTCGATGCGGGCTGGGGGGCGTTGAACTGGGCCCCGGAATACGGCGGACGCGGGCTGCCGATGTCCTATGTCCTCGCGTTCCGGCGCGCCGAGGCGGAGTTCGAGGTACCGCGGCGGACCGAGATGTTCTCGGTCACCCAGCAATTGGTGGCGCCGACCATCGAGCAGTGGGGTACGCCGGAACAGCGGGGCCGCTACGTCCGGGCCATGCTGCGCACCGATCTCATCGCCTGCCAGCTCTTCTCCGAGACCGAGGCGGGTTCCGATCTGGCCGCGGTACGGACCCGGGCCACCCACAACGCCGACGGCACCTGGACCCTCGACGGCCACAAGGTCTGGACCTCGGGCGCCCGTATCGCCGACCTCGGCGTGGCGGTGTGCCGCACCGATGCGGCGGCGGCCAAGCACGCGGGGCTCACCGTATTCCTGGTCCCCATGGACGCAGCGGGGGTCACCGTCCGGCCGATCCGGCAGATGACCGGTGGCAGCTCGTTCAACGAGGTCTACCTCGACGGCGTGGTGCTCGACGACGGGCTGCGGCTCGGGCCGGTCGGCAAGGGGTGGCCGGTCGCGCTGACCGTGCTCGCCGCCGAACGCCTCGACGGCGCGACTCTGGGTCTGGCCAATGCCGACCAGGCGGTGGCCTCGGCCCGCAACCTGGGGCGGGAGCTGTCCGATCTGGAACGCGACCGGGTCGCCGACCTGGTCACCCGCAGCTATGTGCAGCGGGTGGCGGGTATGCGGGTCGCCGCGGCGGTGGTCGCGGGCCGGGCCCCGGGGCCGGAGGCCTCGGCGGGCAAACTGCTCGCCACCGACACCATGGCGCGCACGTCGGAAGTGGTGCGGCTGCTGCTCGGCCGCGACCTGGTCGCCGATTCGGGACGCTGGGGAACCTACGCCTGGACCGAGCATGTCCTCGGCGCACCCGGCTACCGGATCGCCGGCGGCACCGACGAGATCCAGCACAACATCATCGCCGAGCGGGTACTCGGCCTGCCCAAGGAGCCACGCCCATGACGCTGGAACACCGGGTCCGCGACCGGCTGGCCGCCGAGCTCGGGCACGAACTCACCGCCTTCGAACGCCTGCCGGGCGGCCATTCGGGACTCACCTACCGGGCGGTGACGACCGGCGCGAACTATGTGGTGAAAGCCGTACCCGACGGCCGCGCACCCCTCGGCCGCCACGATATGTTGCGTCAGGCCCGGATCATGCGCGCGCTCGCGCCGACCGAGGTTCCGGTGCCGCGCATCGTCGTCACCGACGAGAGCGAACCCGCCTGGTTCGCCATGGAATTCGTCGCCGGCGAATCGCTGGAACCGGTTCTCGACGATCCGGCCGTGGCGCCCGATCTCGCCGCGGTCCGGATGCGCCGCGCGGCCGAGGTACTGCCGCGGCTGCACGCGGTTGCCCTCGACGCGGTCCCCGGTATCGAACCCGCACTCACCCCGGCCGACGAACTGGCTCGCTGGGCCCGCACCCTCGGCGCGGTACCGCCGGAACTCGTCACCGGCGGTGACCGCCTGCTCGAACTACTCGGCCGGCGCGTCCCGGAACCACTGACCCCCACCCTCGTCCACGGCGACTACCGGCTGGGCAACATCATCGCCGCGGGCACCGAACCCGTCGCGCTCATCGACTGGGAGATCTGGAGCGCCGGCGACCCGCGGGTCGAACTCGGCTGGTTCCTGGTCTTCGCCGACGGCGGCAATTTTCCCGGGGTGGGCCGCACGGTGCCCGGGTTGCCGAGCGCCGCCGAACTGGTGGAGCTCTACCGCGCGGGCGGGACCGGCCTACCGGAACTGCCCTGGTTCGACGCCCTCGGCCGGCTGAAGATGGCCGCCATCATGGGCCACAACCTGCGGCGGCACCGCGAAGGCCGGCACCACGATCCGGACCAGGAAAAACTGCCCGCCACCATCGACCGCCTCATCGAGACCGGAACCGCGCTGCTCGCCGGTTGAGGTCTCCGTCCCCCTGTTCAGGAGCCGCACTGTGGATTTCTCCTACTCCGCCCGCACGGCGGACCTGCTCGACACACTCGGCCGTTTCATGGACGAGCACGTCTATCCGGCCGAGCCCGTCTACGACGAGCAGATCGCCGCGGCGGACAATCCGCACGAACAACCGCAGATCATGCGGGAATTGCAGGCCCGGGCCCGAGAACTGGGTCTGTGGAACCTTTTCATGACCCATGACGGATTGGGCGCCGGACTGACCAATCTGGAATACGCCCCTCTCGCCGAAATGGTCGGCCGATCCATCATCGGTAACGAGGCGATCAACTGTTCGGCGCCCGATACCGGGAATATGGAAATCCTGGCCATGTTCGGGACCGATGAGCAGAAGGAACAGTGGTTGCGGCCGCTGCTGGATTGTCGGATCCGGTCGGCGTTCGCGATGACCGAACCCGCTGTCGCCAGTTCCGACGCCACCAATATCACGTCGACCATCCGCCGGGACGGGAACGATTACGTCATCAACGGCCGCAAATGGTATACCTCCGGAATTCTCGACCCGGATTGCAAACTTGTCATCTTCATGGGCAAATCCGATCCGGAGGCGCCGCCCTATCGCCGGCAGAGCATGATCCTGGTGCCCGCCGACGCACCCGGCGTCGAAGTTCTGCGCGATCTGCCGATGTTCGGTTTCCACGACCGGCTCGGGCACGGCGAGGTGCAGTTCACCGATGTCCGGGTGCCCGCGGCCAATATGCTCGGCGCCGAAGGGGACGGATTCGCCATCGCGCAGGGGCGGTTGGGCCCGGGCCGGATGCACTACGCGATGCGGGCCATCGGAATGGCCGAACGCGCCCTGGACCTGATGTGCCGGCGCGCGCTGGAGCGCACCGCGTTCGGGGGCCCGCTGGCCGACCGGGGCGTGGTGCGGGAGTGGATCGCGCGCAGCCGGATCGAGATCGACCAGATCCGCCTGCTGGTCCTGAAATCGTCCTGGCTGATGGACACCAAGGGCAATGCGGCGGCGCGTGCGGAGGTCGCCGCGATCAAGGTGGCCGCCATGGAGGTGGCGCACACGGTGGTCGACCGGGCGGTCCAGACCTTCGGCGCGGCCGGGGTCAGCAATGACACCGTGCTGGCCCGGATGCACGCGATCACCCGGGCACTGCAGATCGCCGACGGCCCCAACGAAGTACATCTGCGCACCATCGCGCGTCTGGAGTTGAAAAAGCACCGATGAGCACAACGGATCTGACCGGAAAGGTCGCGCTGGTGACCGGCGCGAGCCGCGGACTCGGGCTGGCGATCGCCCGCGGGTTACGGGACGCCGGCGCCACGGTGATCGTCTCCAGCCGTAAACTCGCGGCCTGCGAGGCGGCGGTCGCCGCGCTCGGCGCGGGACCCGGCAGCGCGCACCCACTGGAACTGCATGTAGGCAGGTGGGACAGCATAGCGCCGGCCGTCGACCGGATCGTCGCCGAATTCGGCAGTCTCGACATCGTGGTCAACAATGCCGGGATCGCCCCGCTCGCCGAGAATCTGGCGGCGGTGACCGAGGGCCTGTGGGATAAAACCCTCGAGGTGAACCTGAAGGGCCCGTTCCGGCTGATGGCTGTCGCGGGGGCTCGGATGGCCGCCGCCGGTGGCGGCTCCATCATCAATATCTCCAGTATCGGCGCGGTCCGGCCCAGCCCGCCCGAGGCGATGTACGCCGCGGCGAAGAACGGCCTCAACGCGCTCACCATGGCGTTCGCGCAGGAATACGCGCCGTCGGTGCGGGTGAACTGTGTGATGCCGGGCGGGTTCGCGACGGATATGGCCGAACGCTGGGACGACGAGTTCGTCGGCAAGATCGTCGACCGGCTCCCCGCGGGCCGGCTGGGGCGGCCGGAAGAGATCGCCGGGTTGGTCGTTCATCTGGCGAGCGATGCCGCCGGGTACACGACAGGGGCCGTGATCCCGGTCGACGGCGGCCGGACGGCGGTGTACTGAGATGAGTACGCAGCCGGGCGATCCGGATATCACCACGCCGGCGAGCCTGTTCGATCTGAGCGGACGCGTCGCCGTGGTCACCGGCGCCTCGTCGGGACTCGGGCTGGGCTTCGCCCGCGTGCTGGCGGGCGCGGGCGCCACCGTCTACGCGGCCGCCCGCCGGGTGGACCGGCTGACCGAGCTGGCGCGGACCGATTCCCGCATCGTGCCGGTGCCCTGTGACGTGACCCGGGACGCGGACCGGATCGCCCTCGTGGACCGCTGCTACGCCGAATCCGGACGGTTGGACGTCCTGGTCAACAATGCGGGCCGGCCGGGCCCGCCACAGGCGGAGCAGGAGACCGACGCGGAGTTCCGCGCGATCCTGGAGTTGAACCTGCTCGCCGGATTCCATCTCGCCACCTACGCGGCGACCCGGCTGCCCGAGGGCGAACGCGCGTCCTACATCAATATCTCCTCGGTGATCGGCCTGGTTTCCACCGCCCCGATCGGCGGCGCCAGCTATGCCGCGTCCAAGGCCGGCACCCTGGGACTCACCCGGGAGCTCGCCGGCCAGTGGGGCCGGCGCGGTATCCGGGTGAACGCCGTGGTACCGGGATGGTTCGATACCGAGATGACCGACGGACTGTTCGGCAACGAGAAATCGGCGGGCTGGGTCCGGCGCAACACCATGCTCGGCCGGGGCGGCCGCACCGGGGAGGTGGACGGCGCGGTGCTGTTCCTCGCTTCGGACGCGTCGTCCTATGTGACCGGGCAGACCCTGGTGGTCGACGGCGGCTGGACGGCACGCTGATGCTGGCCGTGCAGCTCACCGCCTGGGGCACCGAACCCGAGCTCCGCGAGATCCCCACCCCGCGGCCCAGCGGCGAGGAAGTGCTGGTGCGGGTCGAGGCGGCCGGGCTGTGCCGCTCGGATCTGCACATCATGGATTCCGCCGCCGGCGCATTCGGCTACCCGCTCCCGCTCACCCTCGGACACGAGGTGGCGGGCACCGTGCTCGACGTGGGGCCGGCGGCCGACCGCCGCTGGATCGGGGAAAGCGTGGTGGTTCACGGGATCTGGGGTTGTGGCGAGTGCCGCAACTGCGCACGGGGGCGGGAGAACTACTGCCTGCGCCTGCGCCCGGGCCCCGACCGCCGGGGAAAACCCATCGGTAACGGCCTGGGCCACCCGGGCGGACTGGCCGAGGCGATGATCGTGCCCTCGTCCCGGTTCCTGGTTCCGGCACCCGGCGTGGACCCGGTGATCTGCGCGCCTCTGGCGGATGCGGGCCTGACCGCCTACCACGCGGTGCGGCAGCATCGCGACCTGATCGATTCCGGCAGCGTATGTCTCGTGGTCGGGGTCGGCGGGCTCGGCCACCTCGCGGTCCAGATCCTGCGCGAATTCGGCGCCGGACGGATCATCGCGGTCGACAACCGGCCGGACGCGCTGGATATGGCCCGCCGGCTCGGCGTGGACGCGGTTTTCGCCGATATGGCCTCGGCGACGGCCGGCCTGGACGATGGCGCCGACCTGGTCCTGGATTTCGCCGGCGCACCGGACACCGTGGGTCCGGCCGGTTCGGCGCTCGCGCCGGGCGGACGGCTGGTGGTGGTCGGTAGCGCGGGCGGGCGGCTCACGGCCGGCAAGGACGTCGGACTGGCCGCGGGCTGGACGGTGACAGCCCCCTTCTGGGGTCCGCGGTCGGATCTGGCGACCGTGGTGGACCTCGCGCGCCGGGGCACCCTGCACGTCACGGCGGAGACGTTCCCCCTCACCGAGGCGATCGAGGTCTACCGCCGGCTGCGGTCGGGCGCGATCACCGGGCGCGCCGTCCTGGTTCCACCAGCGTGACGAGCGCAATCCGCCCCGCGCGAGCGCGGCGACGAGTAAACAGAGAGCACAGCGGCACGAGGAACGGGCGATGAGAGTACTGGCGAAGGAGATGCTCGCACGAGCGCGGCGCACACCGGCGGATATCGCGGTGATCGACGAACTCGGACAGCACACTCTGGGTGAGGTCATGGCGACGGCGAACGCGCTGGCCGAGCGGATAGCGGCCCTCGACGATCGCGCCCCCACGGCGCTGATCCAGGCCGACAACACCTGGCGCACCCTGGCCGCGGCGCTCGCGGTCGGCCTGCGCGGCGGAGTGGTCGCCGTGTTCAGCCCGCACGCCACCGAATCGGAGTTCCGGCTCGCGCTCGAGGACATCGCGCCGGATCTGGTGATCGGTGAACCGGAGGCGCTGCGCCACTGGGAGGTCCCCGAACAGGTGTTCTCCCGTCGTGACACCGCCTTCGACGAGCATCTGCTGCTGGCCCGCGCCACACCGTTCGAAAGCGTCCGGCGCTGGCACGGCGGCAGTGCGATCGCGATGACCTCCGGTTCGACCGGCCGGCCCAAATGTGTGGTCCAGTCCGAGGACGCCATCCGCTACGCCTGCCGCAGCACGATCGACGCGGTCGGACTGCGCCCCGGGGACACCGTGGGCGCGTTCGTCCCGCTGTCCTCGGTGGCCGCGTTCTGCTTCGGTATGTATCTGCCGGCGTTCCTCGGCGCCACCATGGTCACCATCGGCCGCTGGTCCCCCGGCGCCGCGCTCGCGGCCATGTCCGGGCACCGGGTGGCGTGGACCATGCTGGTGCCGACCATGGCTTTGCAACTCTCGGTGGTCGAGGGCAGCGCCGGGCAGCTGTCGGCCATGCGCGCCATGACCGTGGGCGGCGGGCCGATGAACCAGCGCGCGCTGGCCGAGGCCGAACAGAAGCTCGGCACCACCTTTCTGCGGGTGTTCGGGATGTCGGAATGCCTCGGTCACACCACACCACGCCTGGACGACCCGCCGGAGATCCGGTTGGGGCGCGACGGCCGCCCGTTCCCCGGCACGGTGGTCCGCGCGGTCGACGAGCGGGGTGCGCCGCTGCCCGCCGGGGAGATCGGCGATGCACAGGTGAACGGCCCTTCCCTGTTCGTGGGGTACGCCCGCGGCGGTGTCCCGGTGGCGCCGGCACTGACCGACGACGGGTTCCTGCCCACCGGTGATCTGGTGGAGGTGGCCGGGGACGGTTCCATCCGGGTGATGGGGCGGCAGAAGCAGATCATCATCCGCGGCGGGCGCAATATCGATATCAACGAGATGGAGGCGGCGATCGCGGCGCTCCCGGGCGTGGTGCAGGTCTGCGTCGTCCCGGTCCCCGACGATCTGCTCGGCGAACGCGCGGCGGCCCTGGTGGTGACCGATGCCGACGAGCTGACGCTGCCGGCGGTGACCGCTCAGCTCGCCGCCGCGGATTTCCCCAAATTCAAATGGCCCGAATACCTGTTCACCGTCGCCGATCTCCCGCAGAATCGGGTCGGGAAATTATCCCGGCCGGACGCGGTCCGGCTCGCCGCGCAACTCGCCGCAGCCGACTCGAGTTCATATCGGGTGGGGTAGAGTTGAAGCATCCACACAGTCGAATCCTGGGGGCACTTCACTCATGACCGTTGATACCGGAGCTCGGCGGGAGAGCCCGCGTTCGAAGCGCGGCAGCATCCTGACCGCGGCGATCGAGCAATTCGGACGAATCGGTTACGAGCATACGAAATGGGCCTCCATCGCCGATGAAGTCGGAATCGGCCAGACCGCGCTGTACCACTATTTCGAATCGAAAGCGCACTGCCTGCTGACCATCATGCGGCTGGAATTGGCCGATTCCGCGGACCGTTTCGTCGCGGCCATCGAAGGCGAGGAAAACCCGGAAAAGGCATTGCGCGCGGCCGTGGCCGCGGCATTGCGCGCCGAGCCCATCGACGCACTGCAGCGACGGATCCTGCAGAACCATATGGATCTGCTCGCCGCGCCCCGGCAGTCCGAGAAAGAGGAGGCCGAACGGCTGCGCTCCCGCGAACTGGTCCAGGAGATCGAACAGAACTGGACCGATCTCATCGCCCGCGGTATCGAGACCGGCGATTTCGCCGGTGACGATCCTCGGGTACTGGGCCGGCTCGTACTCGCCGTGGTGATCAGCGTCTGGCGCTGGTACCGCCCGGACGGCGCGCTCAGCCTCGCGGAGATCACCGACACCGTCACCGACACCGCGGTGCGGATGGTCCGCGCATAGCCTCTCCCGGCCAGGAGGTGCGCGCTGTCGCACGCCCTACGAAACCGAACAGAATTCAGTTAGGATACTGCCATGTACAACCTCATCGTTCTGGCGTCGCGCCCCAGCGAGTGGACCCACGACCAGTTCATCGAGTGGTGGCGCGGCGAACACGCCGAGGTCACCTATCCCCTGCCCGGCCTGCTGCGCTGGCAGCACACCGAACTACTCGACAGCTTCGACGAGCGGTCCGCCGGATGGGACGGCCTGTCCATCCTGAGCTTCGAATCGCGGGAGGCGCTCGACGCCGCGCTGGCCAGCCCCGAATGGAAGGCGGCCGTCCGCCATGTCGGCGCCATGCGCGGTCGCCGCATGATCTGGTACGGCGAGGAACAGACCATGGTGCCCCTGGCCGGCAGCGGCGAATGAGCGCCCACTGGGCCGAACCCGGCTGCTATCCGGTGGCCGAGGGCATCCACCGCATACCGCTACAGCTGCCCCAGGACGGTCTGCGCGCCGTCAATGTCTACGCCGTCGAGACCGACGACGGACTCGTGCTGATCGACGGCGGCTGGCACCGCCCGCACACCCATGACGAACTGTCCGCCGGACTCGCGCGCGTCGGCCACACCCCCGGCGATATCCACGATGTCCTGGTCACCCATATCCATCGCGACCACTACACCTTCGCGGTGGAACTGCGTCGCCGCCACGGCTGCCGGGTCCATCTGGGCGCCGGCGAATCGGTGGGACTCGGCGCGGTCCGCGCGCTGGGCAGTAATGTCCCGGAGAGCTCCTTACGAGAACTCCGGCGGGCGGGGGCGGCCGGTATCGCCGCGCGCGCGTATCTCGGCAGCGCCGACGAGCCCTTCGATATCGCGGACTGGGAAGCGCCGGACCATTGGCTGCGACCCGGCCCGGTATCCCTCGGCGGTTATGAACTCGAAGTCGTCGAGACTCCTGGACACACCAAGGGCCACACGGTCTTCCACGATCACCGGCGCCGGCTGGTGTTCACCGGCGACCATCTGCTCCCCACCATCACACCGTCCATCGGATTCGAACTCGGTACCTGGGAACTGCCGCTGGACAAGTTCCTGCACTCGCTGACCCTGCTGTGTGACGACGACGACCGGACCATGCTGCCCGCGCACGGCCCCCACGGCGGCCGCGCCGGGGAACGGGCCCGCGCGCTACTCGCCCACCACGAGCGCAGATTCGACCAGATACGCACCGTGGTCACCGATCTCGCGCCGTGCACCGGTTACGAAGTCGCCCGGGCCCTGACCTGGACCCGCCGCGAACGCCCCTTCGCCACCCTGGACACGTTCAACCAAATGGTCGCGACCTGCGAAACCATGGCCCACCTGGATGTCCTCGTCGCACGAAATCTTCTCGCCGCCGACGACATCGAAGATGTAAACATCTTCCGCCTCCCACACTGAACACCCGACAGGAGAAGCCCTCGCCGCAGGCGGCCACACCGATACGAGCTCGGCCACGTCAGTGTGCCGGCCACCCTACCGTCGAGATCTCCGACCGGGACCACGTAGTCGGCGAGAACTCGGTAGATACGCCGCGGGATCGCGGGTCCTCGACCATCCGCACCACGGCCGGTGACGCCATCTCGGCCGATCGACCGAACGACAACCGACAGCGACATTCACTCGGGCGTACGCAGTGCCCGGGTGACCAACCGGAATTGGGCGGGACCGCCGGGATTTACGAGAATGTCGATATCGGGCGGGACGATATCCGCGAGGGCACCTCCCCATATCTTCCGCCAGCGCACAGGCCCGACGCGCTGCTTGTGCACCTCTGCGGTGACGACCGGAACACAGGTGACACCGTCCGGAGCCGGACCTACGAGCAGCTCGCCCTCCTCGTCACAACCGATGTAGACAATCGAATCACCAATGGTCGGGACAATACGGTCGGTCATAGTCTCACCGGCGACCGCGCGCCGCAGGACCATGTCGATGGGGTCGGTGGGCGTAGCCGGATCGGAGGGACGGTAGTCCGGATTCGGCTCGAAGGGGCCTGCCGCCCCCGACTCGTCGACACCCCATCCACCCATGATCGCCGTGGCGGGCGGGTTATCGTTCGAGGCATCGGCTTTCCATCGTGGGTCCAGCAATACCAGCCAATCGCCACGCCTGATGGTTCGAAATGCCGAATCCACTGGAATCCAACCCTTCATGTCGGAGACGACGCCCCGACGACGATACGGACTATACTACACCGACCGGGATCTCAATTAACCGGTCATTCTATTGCCCTCAGCCCAATCGTTCTCCGGCGCTGAGAAACATCTACCCGGGGCGTGAAAGGCGTATATTATCATCACTTTCAGGCACGCCGGGCGAGGAGTGACCGCATGAGGACCATTACCTCCGCCTTGGACGATGTGGGCGAACGCCCGATCACGGTGGCCAACACCGCCACCACCCGAATCCGCGAGCGCATAACCGTCGTCACCGCGGGTGCCAACTCTGCGGTGCGTATTCATCCAGCGGGCGACGAGCGAGCCGCTCGCCTGCTCGACCCGTTCCGCCGCACCGAGCACGTGGCCACGGCAGCGGCCGGATCCCAACGACCGATAATCGGTACCGAAAAGAGCACTGGACGCGATGTGGAGATCGACCCGGCCGATATCGAGAGCGTTCCCCTACATGATGCCGACAATAACCCGATCGGCGTGCTGTTTCCTTCGAAACGGGACGAAAAAGAGGACGATATCAAGAATTTCGTGCCCTGGGCAGCGATGCGGGAACGAACCAGTGACGAGTACATCCGGCCGAGTTACGAACGACTACCGCCGAGCAAGTGCCCGCCGTACGGCTCCTACCATCACGGTCCCTTCATCGAAGCTCCCTGGGCCAAGGAGGTCCGGCGGACGGGCATCCCGCCGATCTACGTCATCGCTCATGCGAACCCGTACGCTTACTCTATCCAGGTCCGGACGAAGAGTTCGCTGGAAACCATGTTCCTGGACGGTCCCTCGTACGCCGAAGTCATTGCGGCGAATCCATACGTACTGCATTCGATGGAGGGGAACGAGTTCGGCACACTGTTGCCGATCTCGTGTAGTCCCGCGCAGCGGCCAGGTAGCTCGACCGGACAATTCGCGGCGGAACATTTCATCAACGCGACCGGAAATTCACGGAACATCCACATGCCGCGGGGTTTGATGTTCCTGGGCCGCGACGAGGCATCGGGGCAGTCCTGGCTGGGCGCCGAAGCAACGGTCTCTTCCACCGGCCTGCACCTACCGCAATTCGACTCCTTTTGGGGCTCACCATTCGGAAGCACAGACATGTCCTAGCTGTACTGACCTGAGAGGTTGGGAACGCGGGGCGGCTGGTGGGTGTCCGCCGAGTGCGGTGTGGCCGCGGTGGACGCTCCTAGGTCTGTCAAGCCGGGCTCGGTGTGCCGCCGGCAGCGTTGAGGTGGCGGTAGATCTGGCGGGCGAGGTAACGCTTGAGGCAGCGGCGGATCTCTTTGGTGGTTCGGCCTTCGGCGCGTCTGCGCTCGACGTACTTGCGTGTGGTGGGGTCGTGGATCATGCGGGTGATCGTGGCCATGTGCAGGGCGCGGTTCAACCGCCGGTCTCCACCGCGGTTGAGGCGATGGCGAACAGTGTTGCCGATGAGGTGATGTTCCCAAACTCGCCCAGCAGCTGGGCGTGCATCACGAGGCCCTGCGGAACTGGATCCGCCAAGCCGACACCAGTGGCCAGCGACCGGAACCAGCGGCGACCGATCTGGCCGAGGAGAACAAGCGGCTGCGCAAACAGGTCGCAGAGTTGGAGCGGGTCAACGACATCCTTCGTTCTGCGAGTGCGTATTTCGCCTCGGAGCTCGGCCAGACCCGGAGGTGATCGTGCGGTTCGTCAAGGACAGCCGGCACCCGGTCGAGCTCGTATTACGGGTGCTCGGGATCGCTTCGTCGACCTATTACTGGTGGTACAAACGCCTGGAACAGTCTTCAACGCGGCAGCTCGCAGACGAGGCATTGCCGGCCGAGATCGTCGATATCCATACCAGCTCCGGCGGCACCTACGGGTCTCCCCGCGTGCATGCGATGCTGGCCCGCCGTGGCATCTCGGTGGGCCGAAAACGGGTGGAGCGGGTGATGCGTGGCGCTGGGTTACAGGGCGCTTTCCTGCGGAAACGGTGGCGCATCGCCTCGACACGAACCGATCCGCGGGCAGCGCCGGCGCCGGATCTTGTCGAGCGGGTCTTCACCGCGGATCGACCGAACCGGTTGTGGGTGGCGGATGCGACCAGGATCCCGTGTGGCCAGGGTGCGTTCTGGCTGGCGGCGGTGCGGGATGCGTTCTCCAACCGGATCGTGGGCTGGAAGACCTCGGATCGCTGCGATACCGAGCTGGTCCTCGGTGCGCTCGAGTTCGCGGTCTGGAGCCGCGGCATCCCGCGACGGGGAACTGATCCACCACAGCGACAGGGGCTCGACCTATACAGCGATTCGGTTCGCTAACCGGTTGGCCGACAACGGGATCGCGCAATCGATAGGATCGGTCGGCGACAGCTACGACAATGCGCTGATGGAGAACTTCTTCTCCACATTGAAGACCGAGCTGGTCTATGGCCGGGCCTGGCGGCCCCGGGACGAGGCCGAGAACGCCCTGTTCGCCTATATCGACGGCTGGTACAACAGCCAGCGCATCCAGAAGAAGCTGGGTTGGCGATCACCGGATGCGTTCGAGGCGAGCTACCATCACCCGGTTCCGGCTGGAACCTGATTATTCGCCCTCCAGCAATGCGCGGGAACCTCAGACACGAAGACCTCCGATGGATGGGTGCGTTCCTAGACAGCTCGCACTTCACTCGGAGGTCTTCGTTTTGTCAGCTCGACACGCCGTCACCAACGTCCATGGTCATTACACCTAGGCAAACCACACGACCGCTCCGACGTCGCCACTGCGCCCGAGTACAGCCCGCTCCGTCGTACCTCCGCGACGCTCGGTCATGCTGATCCGCAACGCGAGAGCCGAAGACTTCACCTCAACTGATATCGAGGACGTTGCGTGGCGTCCATGATCGACTCACTTCCATCCACGGCAATTCCGGTGACCGGCACCATCGGCAGCCAACTCCTGTGGCAACTCTGCCAGCGAGGTGGCCTCCACATCCGCGCCGCGACCCGTGATCGGCCCGGTACCACCCTGCCCGGCGCCGTCGAGGCGGTTCGCGCCGACCTGCGCCGACCGGGCTCGCTGCGGTCCGTGCTCGGGGGGCCACAGCACTGAACCCGGCGTCACAGCCGGCCGACGATGCCGGCATCATGGCCGCGGCTCGCCGTGCCGCATTGGAGCATGTCGTGCTGGTTTCCTCGGTCACGGTGCAGAGCTACCTCATCTGCTCATCTCGGACCGACTCAGGACAACAACGCAGTGGCCCGGTGGCGCTGATCGATCTCGGGCATCGCGGGCGCAGTTACGCGCTGCCCGGAACAGTCCGTGCCGGCAGGCCGACGTGATCGCGGCGGCGCTCGGCGCGTGGACCTCGATCACCGACGTCGGCCGGGCGGAGGCGTGGGAGCGGATGATTCCGCAGACGGGTTCCCGGACAGCGGACCCACTGCTCGATGTGACGAAATCACTCGGGTGCTCGGTGCCCGCCCCGAATATTCGACGACTGGGTCGCCCGCAACGTGTCCGCCTTCCGCTGAGACGATCGTTCCGGCAAGCGAGCGACCGGCTGGTTCTCGATCGATCGAAAGCCTCTGCGCAGAAACATGTCTCGGTCAGCAGAGCCGAACAACCCGGGCCACTCCACCCTCATCCGGTGGAGTGACCCGGGTCGCGGACTCACGCGCAGGTCCAACCGCCGTCCACATAGAGTTCGGCGCCGGTGACGAAAGTGGAATCGTCCCCGGCCAGGAAGGCGACCGCGGCGGCGACTTCGGTCGCCCGGCCGAGCCGGCCCATGGGTGTGTGCGCCAGCATCGCCCGGTGGCGCTCGGTGCCCGCGTACCGCGCGCGCAACTGTTCGGTCTCGATGAAACCCGGGTGGATCGAATTCACCCGGACCCCTTTCGTGGCCCAGTGCAACGCCGCGTTCTTCGTCATCGTCCGGACCGCTCCTTTGGCGGCCGCGTAGGCGAGGCTGTTGCCCAGACCGCCGACCGTGCCCAGGATCGAGCAGAGGTTGACAATCGACCCGCCCCCGCTGTCCTCGATCAGGGCGCCCGCGTGTTTCATCCCCAGCCAGGTCCCGGTCTGGCTCACCTCGATCACCCGGTTGTAGCGCTCGAGATCTTCCTCGACCACCGAGGCTAGGCTGCCGAGGGCGCCATTGTTGACCAGCGCGTCCAGCCGGCCGTACCGCCGGCGCACCGCGGCGACGGCCTCCTGCCACTCGTCCTCACGGCTGATATCGAGTGGCCGGGTGAGGTGCCGGTCCGGCTCGTCGAGACCGGCGACCAGTTCGGCGCAGGCCGCCTCGCCGAGATCGGTCACCACCAGCGCGGCGCCCTCCGCGGCGAGTCGGCGCACGATCTCCACGCCGATGCCGCCCGTCGATCCGGTCACCAGGACGACCTTGTCCCGCAGCCTCGCGGCTCCCGTTGTCATCGCGGCCCTTTCTGTTCCGGTGACCGCCGGTGGCTGTCCCGCATCACAATTTGTTCAGTACGTTCCGGCCGCCCACCAGCATCGCGACCGCGACACCGGCGGTGGTGACCGCTGTCATCAGCAGCGCCATGGCCGCCACCAGCGGATATGACCCGTTCTGCCACAGATCGAACAGCAGGGTGCCCATCACCTGGGTGGTCGAGGCCCGCACCAGCAGAGACGCCGCGAATTCGTGGGTCAGCAGAATGAACATCAGCGCCACGGCACTGAGAATGGTGGGGCGCATCAGCGGCAGCATGATGCGCAGATTCGTCACCAGTGGCGACGCGCCACTGGTTGCCGACGCCTCGCTGTAGGTGCTGCCGAGCGAAAGCATCGCCGTCATCTGCATTCTGGTCGCGTACGGCAGCATCAGGACGATGTAGACCAGGATGATGACGGTTTTGGTGCCGTAGAGGATGAGCGGCGGCTCGGTGTAGGTGAGCAGGAATCCGACACCGAAGATGACCGCCGGAATTCCCAGTGGCAGCGCGGTGACGAGATCGGCCAGCAGGGCGAGCACCTTGAACTGCCGTCCCCGCACCAGCAGCGTCGCCATCAGGTAGCCCAGCGGTACACAGATGACCA
This sequence comes from Nocardia sp. NPDC004568, assembly GCF_040609955.1. Classification (NCBI taxonomy): domain Bacteria; kingdom Bacillati; phylum Actinomycetota; class Actinomycetes; order Mycobacteriales; family Nocardiaceae; genus Nocardia; species Nocardia sp. NPDC004568. The sequence goes on along the minus strand of NZ_JBEXLL010000061.1, from coordinate 9,724 downwards.
CGGCGGCCAGGGAGGTCGACACGCTGGTGAGCACCGATTCCACGATGGCGTTGTCGGCGGCCAGCGTGCGGAAGTTGTCCAGTGTCAGCAGATCCCAGGACAGCGAACCCGACCAATACGGCGTCAACGAGACGATGACGAGCCCGATCAGCGGGATGACCAGAGCGAACAGCGCGTAGACGACGATGGTCAGGGTGGCCCACAGCGACCGCCCGCCCGCCGGGGCGAAGGCCTTCCCGCCATGGGTGACGAACCGGGACTGGTTGCCCAGCAGACCCTTCTGGATCAGTACGAGCACCAGCCCGAAGATCACCAGTGGGGAGCCGGCCGCCGCGGCGGCGGCGAAATCCGAGGGTGATTCCGACACCCGCCGGTACATCTCGGTGGTCAGTACCTTCACGCCGTAGTTCTGGCCGAGCAGCAGCGGTCCGGTGAACTGTCCCAGCCCGAGCAGCAGGGCGATACCGCCGCCGTAGATCAGTGAGGGGCGCAGCAGCGGCAGCACCACCCGGAAGAACACTCCGACGGTCGAGGATCCGCTGATCTGCGCGGCCTCCAGATGTTCGGCGCTGATGTTCTGCATGCCGGCGCTGACGAACAGGTATACGAACGAGGTCAGGCCGAAACCGGTCAGGATGATGATCCAGGGCACGGTGTAGACATCGATCGGCCCGGAATCCGAATCGCTCCACCACGGCAGTTTCCGCAACAACACATTGAGATAGCCCGGCCCCGGCGACAGCAGGAACGCCCAGCCGACGATATTGGCCACCGCCGGCATCACGATCGGCAGGATCGGGATGATCCGCAGGAAACCGAGCCGGTCGGGCAGCCGGCTCGCGGCGAAGGCGAGCAGGGTGCCGAGCACCATCGCGATCACCAGCGATCCCAGCGCCAGCGCGATGGTGGTCTGGATGGTCTCGCCGATATCGAAACGGGTGTACTGCGCGCGATAGCCGCGCGCGCCGTCCTCGAAGGCCAGCGATTGCAGCCGGATCATCGGCAGTACCACCAGATAACCCAGGACGGCCAGCAGTGCGAGGTAGCCCAGGCGGGAGCGCCAGTGCGCCGGAACGGCGAACGGCCGGCCGGCGGTGAGTGTGGACACGGCGGCCATCAGGCGTTCCCTCCCGCCGCGACGGCCACCGGCTCGGGGGCCTCGGCCGGAGTCTCGCCCGAGGCCGGGAAGACCCGCAGACTCGCCGGGGAGAAGCTGACCACCAGCGGTGCTCCCGGCCGACTGCCGCGCAGCGCCGAACTGTGCTGGGCCGCGGGCGCGCGCAGGATCAGCTGTTCGCCGCCGGTTTCGACGGTGACATCGAAATAGCGGCCGCCGTACTCGTAGGTGACGAGTCGGCGTGCAGCGCCACATTGCCCAGGGGCACCTCGTCGGTGGTGGCATGCAGTACGACATCGTCGGGGCGCAACCGGGCCACCGCGGCGGTGCCCTCGTGCGCCCGCTCACGGACCACCGCGTGGGTGAGATCGATCGGATCTCCCGCCGCGGTGCTCCACCCCTCGTGGCCGCGCCGCAGCGACAACCGGTTGCTCATCCCGATGAACGCGGCGACATAGTCCGATACCGGGTTCTCGAATACTCGCTCCGGCGTGTCGTACTGCTCGATCTTGCCCGATTTCATGATGGCCAGACGGTCACCGAGCGCGAAGGCCTCGGACTGGTCGTGGGTGACGAACACGGCGGTGAAACCGAGCTGCTGGTGCAGCCGGTGGATCTGGGTGCGCACCTGATCGCGCAGGCGGGCGTCGAGATTGCTCAGCGGTTCGTCGAAGAGCACCAGATCCGGCCGCGCCACCAGGCCGCGGGCCACCGCGACCCGCTGCTGCTGGCCGCCGCTGAGCTGCGAGGGGTAGCGGTCGAGCAGTTGCGCGCAGTCGACCATCTCGGCGGCGGCTTCCACCGCGCCCTCGGCGACGGCTTCTTTCATCTTGCGCACTTTCAGCGGATAGCCGATGTTCTTGCGCACCGTCATATGCGGCCACAGCGCATACGACTGGAAGACCATGCCGATATTGCGTTTGTGCGCGGGCACGTTCACACGGGCCGCGGCGTCGAACACCGTGTGGTCCTTGAATGCGATGGCACCGCCCTGGGGATTCTCCAGGCCGGCCAGGCACCGCAGGGTCGTGGTCTTCCCGCACCCGCTGGGCCCGAGCAGGACCAGGAACTCCCCCTCTTCGATGGTGAGATCGAGCTGGTCGACGACGATATTCGCGCCGTAGGTCTTGGTGAGGCCGGAAACGGTGAATTGCGACGTCATCTCATGCCTTCTGGGTCGGTAGTTTGGGGGTGCGGACACCGGCGGCGGTCCCGCCGTCGACCAGGAGGTCGATACCGGTGACATAGCTGCTGTCGGCGGTCGCCAGGAAGGCGATCACCGCCGCCACCTCGTCGGGCGAGCCGCGGCGCTGCATCGGAATACTGCGGACGTATGTCTCCATATCGTCGGCGGCGAAGCCGGACGCCGAGGTGATCTCGGTGGTGATACTGCCGGGGCAGACCGAATTGACCCGGATACCCTGTCCGGCCAATTCCAGCGCCGCGACCTTGGTCAGCGCCCGGACACCGGATTTCGCCGCACCGTAGGCGCCGAGTTCGGCGGTCGCCAGGACCCCGCGCAACGACGAGATGGTCACGATCGTGCCCCCGCCGGTCATGGCCGCCGCGGCGGTCCGCAGGCCGAGGAACGTGCCGACCAGATGCTGGTCGATCATTCGCCGGAACTGCGCGAGCGTGGTCTGCGTCAGCGGCGCCTTCAGCGCGGCCCCGGCACTGTTCACCAGGACGTTCATCGAGTGCCCGGCCCGTTCCATCGCGGTGGCCACGGTGCGCCAGTCGTCCTCGTCGGTGACGTCGAGATGCTGGTAGTGGGCCCGGGGACCGAGCGCCAGCGCTCGCTTCCGGCCCGCGATATCGTCCACATCGGTGAGATAGACGGTCGCGCCCCTGGCGGCGAACAGTTCGGCGGTCGCCCCGCCGATTCCACCGGAGGCCCCGGTCACCAGCACGTGGGTGCCCCGCAGGGGCTCGGCCCTGTTGTCCATGCCTGTCCTTCGTCGATCGGTGTGAATCGGAGCCCGGTCAGCTCTGGAAACGACGCGCCCATTCCTGCGAGTACTCGGTGACCTTGTCCGGGGTGAGATCAGCGGTATCGGGGGCGGCGATCTCCTGCGCCTGCACCACCGCGCCCGGGATGTCCGGCAGCGCCGCGGCGTACCCGTCGTTGAGGGCGGTCTGCCCCTCCCTGGTCGTCATGAAGTCGACCAGGACCTGCGCCGCGTTCGGATGCGGCGCGACGCTGAGCGCGTGGGTGTACCACGGCGTGCCCCAGGGTTGCGCCGGCAGCGCCCAGTCGACCGGAGCACCGGCCGCCACCTCGGTGACCAGCGGCTGTACCGACGGGGTCGCCACGATCTCACCGGAGGTGAGCGCCTGGGCGATACCGAGCGCGCTCGGATAGATGCGCGGCTTCAACTCGGCGATCCGGTCCCAGTAGTCCTCGCCGTAGGTCCGGGCGTAGAAGCGGTAGAGGTCGACGTAGGACGCGATACCGGTGGGGTTGACGATACCGATCTTGCCCCGGTATTTCGGATCGAGCAGGTCCCGCGGGGATCGCAGACCGTCCGGCACCGCGGCGGTGTTCCAGCCGAGTGCGAACACGGCCGCGCTGCTGAGCGCGAACCGGTTCTCCAGCACACTGGTTTCGGGCCGGTACTCCGGTGCCTGCAGATGCGGCCCGACCAGCTCGGCCGAATAACTGCCCGACTCGGCGGCATTGGCGACCCAGGTGGCGTCGGTGAGCATATGGACGTCCGCCGTGCCGCGCCCGGTGCGGTTCTCCGTTTCCACCCGTGGGTTGATATCGGCGTCGGTACCGCGTACGAACTCCAGGTCGATGCGCGGATACTTCGTTTCGAACGCCTTCTCCAGCCGTTCCAGGTTGGCGGGTTTCTGGCTCGAGTAGAGCAGTACGCTGCCCTCGTTTTCGGCGGCGGCCTCGACGTCGGACCAGGCGCCCGAGACGGGTCCGGTGGTGCCCGGGCTCGCCCCGCACGCGGTGAGAACCGATATGACAGCGAGGGCCGTCGCGGCCGCCGTGGCCTTGAACAACAACTTCATGGTGCGAATACCCACATCCGGCAGAACTGAACTGATGTCAGTTTGAAACTATGCCAAACCCATTGTGGTGTCAATCACTGTGTGGCAATAATATGAAGTGAATCCAGTTCAAGGAGGAACGGTGATCCCCCCTCATATGTCGTCCCCACTGCGGATCGGCCCCCTCACGCTGCGCAACCGCCTAGTGGCCACCGCGCACGGGTCCGGGGCGGTCAGCGCGGGTACGGCCCAGCCCGGCGACGCGGACTACTGGCGGCGCTGCGCGGCCGGCGGTGCGGCCATGGTGATCGCGGGCGGCACCGTGGTCGGATCCGATTCGGGCAACCGCACCGGCAATATCACCGACGCCTCGGATCCGGCGGGACTGCCCGGACTGCGCCGACGCGCCCGGGCCATCAGCGCGGAAGGCGCGGTGGCGGTCTGCCAGCTGGTCCACCTGGGACGCGAAACGCTGGGCGCGGAGATCTGGGAACATCCCGTGGCGCCCTCGGCTGTGCGTTCACCCCGCGAACCGGTCCGGGCCCGGGTACTGTCCGACGCCGATATCGACGCCCTCGTCGAGGCCTTCGTGGCCAGTTCCCGGCACGCCGCGGAGGCGGGGTTCGCCGCAGTGGAACTGCATGCCGCGCACGGATATCTGCTGGCCCAATTCCTGTCCGCGGCCTCGAACACCCGTCCGGACGCCGGGACCGCCACCGGACGTGCGGGCATACTGCACCGGCTGCACCGCGCGATCACCGCGGCATGCCCGGACCTGGCGCTCGGCGTGCGCGTCTCGATCGACGGCGCCGAAGAGGCCGGGATGGACACCGACGGGCTGTGCGAACTGCTGCCGCTGCTCGGCATGTTCGACTACATCAATGTGACGGTCGGCGTCCGCACCACCTATGTCCGCGATATGGCGACCGCCGGGCCCCCGCTGCTCCCGGAACTCCACCGGTTACGCGCGGCCACCGACCGGCCGCTGCTGGTCTCCCAGGCGTTCCGATCCCGGGCCGATATCGAGGCGGCGCTCGCCGCGGGCGCCGATCTGGTCGGCATGGCGCGCCCGTTCGTCGCGGACCCCGATATCGCGCACAAGCTGCTGCGGGGCGAGGACAGCCGGATCCGGCCGTGCGTCTCCTGTAACGAGGACTGCCGCTCGTTCACCCCTGTCCTGCTCTGCTCAGTGAATCCGGACCTGGCCCCGCCCGGCCGGTCGGCCCGCCCGGCCCGGCCGTTGCGATTCGGCTCGGCGCCGGACCGGGCGGCGCGGGTGGCGATCGTCGGCGCCGGCCCCGCGGGACTGGAAGCCGCCTACCGGCTGGCCCCGACCCACACTGTCACGGTTTTCGAGGCGAGCCGCTGGATCGGCGGCCAGTTGCGCACCGCCGCGCAGGCTCCGAACCGGACCGGATGGTCGGCGCTGCTGCGCTATTACCAGGACAATCTCGACGGCACCGTACTGGAACTGGGATACCGCGCCCGTCCGGCGGACCTCGCCGACTACGACGAGGTGATCGTGGCGACCGGCGCGGTCGAGACCGCGACTCCCGGTACCGCGACGACTACCGCGGCCTTGATCGACCCGTGGCAGATCTGGCCGGGTGACCGGGTGGTGGTCGTCGACGACGGGTTCGGCTACTGGCCGGCCCTGGGCGTGGTGGAGGCGGCCTTGGCGGGCGGCGCGGGTCAGGTCACCGTACTCGTGCCCGGACCGGCCGTCGCCGCGAGCATCCCGGCGGAGAGCCGGGTTCAGCTGCGCCGGCGCCTGGTGGGCCGCCCGGTGGAGTTCGTCGTCGAGGCCGCGGTCTCGGAGGTGACGCGACAGGACTCGCAGACCGTGGTCACCTACCGGAACCTTCTCTCCGGCCGCCCGACCGCACTGACCTGCGACCGGGTGGTGGTCGCGGGCGAACGACGGGCCACCGACTGGCAGTCGTTCCAGCGGGAAGCGGCGCACGCCCGCGTCCAGGTGATCGGCGACGCGGTGGTGCCCCGGCGGGTCTCCCATGCTGTCGCCGAGGGCCGCGCCGCCGCGGCGGCCGTCCTCGGCAGCGGTAGCCGATCGCCTGTCGGGGCCGGGTGACCGGCGCCGGCGCCGACTCTCGATCCCGCCTACCGCGCTCGGACACCTCCGGTCGCCCGAGACCACCCGTCCCCACCGTGTCGGCATCCCTCGACATCGGATCGAAATGATGAGGTATTCATGCGAAAAACCGTGCGCGCCCGCGTGCTGAGAACAGCCGCGGTCGTCGGCTCCCTCGCCCTGGCCCTGGCGGGTTGCGGCGGCACCGGCCAGGTCTCCCGTCCCGTCTCCGGCACCTGGGACGAGGTGGTCGCGGCGGCGAACGCCGAAGGCGCGGTGACGATCTACTCCACCCAGGCCCAGCCGATGCTCGCGAACCTGGAAAAGGCGTTCGAATCCGCCTACCCCCAGATCGATCTCACTGTCGTGCGGGGCGTCGATGCCGACCTGCTCTCCCGGATCGACGCGGAATCGAGGACCGGTAAGGGAGCCGGAGATGTCGCGGTCATCACCGATGTGGCCTGGATGCAGAAGGCCGAGGGCACCGATGCGGCGGTAGCTGTGGTCGGCCCCGCGTTCGACGCGCCCGAATACCGCCGGGCGGACAGCATCGTCGATGGGAAGTTCTTCCTCGAGGGTGCGGTGATCCTGGGCTTCGGCTGGAACACCGCCGCCTACCCCGAGGGCATCCGCACCGCGCAGGATCTGCTCGACCCGGCCCTGCAAGGCAAGGTCGGCATCGTCACCCCGGCCACCTCCCCGACCTATATCGACTACTACGACCACATCGAGGAGAACTACGGCGGCCGCGATTTCCTGCGGCGACTCGCGCGGAACGGTCCGCGGATCTACCCGAGCAGCCAGCCGCTGGGACAGGCACTGGCCTCCGGGGAGATCGTGGCCGCGCTCATGTGCAATCCGATGCTGCCCGAACGGGCGGCGGGGGCGCCGGTCGGCTGGACCGAAGGACCGCATGTGTGGGGCGCCCGATGGTACGGCCTGGCACTCGGCTCGGCGCCGCACCCCAACGCCGCCCAGGTGCTCGCCGATTTCATGGTGAGCCGGCCGGGCCAGCAGGCGACCTCGGCCGGTTACGGCGCCGTCCTGCCCGGTATCGACGGGGCACTGGCGGTCGCGCAGGACGTCCCGGACCAGAACCTCGAGGTCACGATCGGCGAAGGCGCCGAACGCTATCGCGACGAATGGGAGGACATCTTCCAGTGACCGGCGGTGTGCGAAAGGCAGCGGACGAGGAGAAGGACATGACAGCGACCCAGTTCGCCGACACAGTAGCCCTGGTGACCGGAGCCGGGTCGGGTATCGGCGCCGCCACCGCCCGCCTGCTCGCCCGGCGCGGCGCCCGGGCGGTCTACCTCTGCGATATCGACCGGCGGGCGGCGGGGCGTATCGCGGCCGAGATCACCGGCGCGACCGCGATCGGACTGGATGTGGCCGACTCGGCTCAGGTCGACAGTGCCTTCGCCCGGGTGCTCGGCGAGCACGGCCGTGTGGACGTGGTGGTCCACGCGGCGGGCGTCGACGATCCGCACAGCAAACAGCGGATCCACGAGGCAGCCGAACAGAACCGTCCCGCCGACGTCCTCACCCACCTCGGCGACGAGCAGTGGCGGCGGATCCTGTCGGTGAATCTGGACGGCACCTTCCATGTGCTGCGTGCGGCGGTCCGCGCGATGAAGGAGACCGGCGGCGGCGCGATCGTCACGGTGGGTTCGTCCGCGGCCTTCGACACGCTCACCGGGTACCCGCACTACGCGGCCTCGAAGGCGGGCGTGCACGCGCTGAGCCAGTCGGTGGCCAAGGAGGCGGCTCATTTCGGTATCCGCGTGAATACCGTCGCACCGGGGCCGGTGGACACCGGGATGGCGGCCCGGACCCCGGCGTATCTGCGCGCGGCCATGGCCGACGGCGCCCCGCGCGGGTACGCCACCGCCACAGAACTGGCCGACAACATCCTCTACCTCGCTTCCCCCGGCGCCGCCAATGTCATCGGCGCGGTCCTGCTCAGCAACGGTGGCAGGTTCACCGTATGAGCCGGCCGGCCCCGGACCCACGGCGGGCATCCGCCCGCGAACCGAGCGACAAGGAATCACGAATGCGGACGATCGAAACGGATGTGCTGGTCATCGGTGCGGGAATGGCCGGGCTCACCGCCGCCGCCCGATCCCTCGACCGGGGACGCTCGGCCGTGGTGGTGGAGAAGGCCGACACCGTCGGCGGGTCGGCACGGTATGCCGGCTACGCCTGGACCGCGCCCACCCGCGAGGTGATGGACGAGGTGAACCCGGACGGTGATCCGGTGCTGCGCCACGCGCTGGTCGACGGGTTCCCCGCGGCCCTCGCGTGGATCGGAGCGCTCGGGGTGCAGTGCGGTGCTCCGGTCCCCGTGCTCCGGTACGGAATCGGGCATCAGTTCGACACCAACCAGTACATCGACGAATGCCGGCGCCGGATCACCGCCGCCGGAAAACTGTTCACCGGTACCGAGACCGTCCGGCTGCTGACCCGCGACGACGCCGTCACCGGAGCCCGGATCCGCCGGCCCGACGGTACCGAGCTCGAGATCCACAGCGCGGCGGTCGTGCTCGCCACCGGCGGCTTCCAGGGTGACACCGAACTGGTCGCCGAGAACATCCATCCGCAGGCAGCGGACATGCAGTTGCGCTCCAATCCGGTCAGCGCCGGAGACGGACTGCGGCTGGCCCTCGGCGTGGGCGCCGCCACCGGCACGCCGAACTCCGGTTTCTACGGGCACCTCGTGCCGACGCGGGTCCCCTTCCGCGACCCGGCCGATTTCGTGGCGCTGTCGCTCTACTACAGCGAACACGCCCTGCTGTTCAACCTGCACAACCGGCGCTTCACCGACGAGACCCTGGGCGACCACCTGACCGCCATGCGGCTGCTCGAACAGCCGCAGGCCCGGGGACTGCTCGTCGCCGACGAACGGGTGTACCGCGAGCGGGTGCTCGGCAGTTACGTCGAAGGTGCGGTGGCGGTGGACAAGTTCGACCTCACCCGGCGCCGTGACGGCCGGTGCGGAATCGCCGAAACCCTGGACGATTTCGCCTATCTACCGGAGGAATGGGGTTACGACGGCACCGCCATCGCCGAACAGATCCGCGCGGTGAACGCGGCGGGGAACGCGGTGGTCCCCACCCGGGCCCACGACGCCCTGCCGCTGGACCGCGGCCCCTACTACCTCATAGAAACCTGTCCGGCGCTGACCTTCCCGTTCCACGGGATCCGCGTCGACGCCACCGCCCGGGTCCTCTCCGCGGCGGGCGGCCCGATCAGCGGTCTGTACGCGGCGGGGTCGGATATCGGGGGTCTCTACGACAGCGCGTACGCGGGCGGTATCGCACCGGCGCTGGTCTTCGGCCTGGCCGCGGCCGATACCGCGGCGGATCGGACGGTCGCGGTGTGAGCGCAGTCCGGATCGCCGGTGGGGCGCGATATCCGGAGTAGGACGGAAGGCACCGGCCACCCCCGGCGGGGGGGGGGGGCCCCGCCGGCCCCCCGCCCGGCCGCCCGGCGGCCCCCCCCCCCCCCCCCCCGGGCCC
>NZ_JBEXLL010000060.1:0-46436 GCF_040609955.1 Nocardia sp. NPDC004568 | reverse complement strand
CCGGGCCGGGGCCGCGCGGCCCCGGCCCGGTTGCTGTCCGTTGCGCTCAGAAGATCGCCTGGCTGACCGCGTTCGGTCCGTCGAACGTCCGGTCCGGTAGGCCGCTGAGGGCGTCGAGCACGTCCGCGTCGGCACCGTTCTTCTTCGCCGTGGAGACGAGGCCGTCACGGTCACAGGGGTAGTCGATACCGGAGAGATACTTCTGCACCTGCACAGGACTGATCTGGCTCATTGTGCGCTCCCTTGCTCGAATGGGCTGTCGGACCGGCGGTTTCGCCGAACCGGCCCGGTCACGGACTTTCCGCCGGGTCACATTCGGTGGCGGTGACCCGACCGGTTTCCCGGTCGGCATATCTGCCGTACCGCTGAACCTTCGTTCCGGCGACGGCCGTGCGCCGCCACCCGGCCGCCTACCCGGGACCGGTCGGGGCAAACACCGGTCCGCCCCGCCGGAACGGGCGAGTGGTTCGAGTCCGGCGGCGGCGCCGGGCGCGTAGGGTGGAAACGACGGGTTCACGTTCGCCTTGAGACTCCAGGGTCGGCCCGGCCACGATGCCGTGAGGCATCTCGACTGATCCGAGTCCCCATGAAGCCATCCGATTCGTCTGCTGCACCTGTTGCCCTCACTTCCCCGTCACCGTCCCGATCGCCCGGTGACCAGCTGGTCTTCCGAACGCTCCGGCGCGGCGACATCGTCGTCCTGGCCGTCCGCGGCGAAGCGGACGCCTTCACACTCCCCCTGTGGCGGCAGAAGGTGCGCGAGGCGGTCGAGACGGCGAGTGCCGGAGGCGGCGCGCTGATCGTCGATGCCGGCAGGCTCGGCTTCCTGTCGTTGCGCACGCTGGCAGCGCTGGCGGCCGACGCGGCGGCATACCGCCGCGACGGTGTGCAGGTATGCCTGGTGACCGGCGACGCGCGCCTCGCGCGCCTGGCCGGCGCCGACTCCCGGACCGCGAGCCTGCCCATCCGCTCCACCGTCGTCGCGGCGGTGACCGCGTTGTCGCGGCGACCGGAGACCACGGCCGGTGGCGGACCGGGCCGGTTTCGAACCCCGATCGTCACCCGGGACGAGCCGGGTATCGACCGTCCCGCCTATCGGGCCGGCGAGATCGTCGCCGGACACGCCGGCCTCCCGGACACCGTGATCGGCACGGCGATGCCGCGCCGCCGGTAACTCTGCCGCCCGTTCGTCCCGTATCACGGTCCGGGGCGCGATGGTTCCGGCCGGAAATCCCACCGGGCCGGTGCGCCGGGTCCGCGGACACCGCCGCACCGGCCTTCCGGACGTAGGGTGGAGGGCGGACGTGGCCTCCGGACGCGGACCCGCGGGCGGCGTCGTCGGCCGGTACGCGGTCGGCACCTGCTGCGGAGGGCGATTCCGATGGCGATCGATACACGGCCCGACCCGGGGGACGACGCGGCGGCGGAAGTCTCCGGCCCCTCCCGGACACCGGCGGACCTGGCCGAGCGCTTGGGCGATCTGGCCCGCTATCTGGAGTCGCGCGCGGATGTGACGGCCACGCTGCAGGGCATCGTCGACACCGCGGTGGACACCGTGCCGGGCGCGGCGTACGCGGGAGTGTCGGTGATCGCGCGGCGGCGGATGATGGAGACGCCGATCGTCTCCGCGAGCGTGGTCTCGGCGGTCGATCGCGCCCAGATCGAGTTCGGGCAGGGCCCCTGCCTGACCGCGCTGTACGAACGGCACACCGTGGCAATGCCCGATACCGCAAGCGAACAACGGTGGCCGCGGTTCGCCGCGCGCGCCGCCGAACTCGGTATCGGCAGTATGCTCTCGTTTCAGCTCTACGTGCTCGACGACGATCTCGGCGCTCTCAACCTGTACGCCTGCGCATCCCATGCCTTCGGCGCCGATTCCGAACGCGTGGGCCGACTCTTCGCCGCCCACGCCGGTGTGGCGATGGCCACCGCACGGCAGGTCTCGCAGTTGAAGCACGCCATCGATACCCGCGACCTGATCGGTCAGGCCAAGGGCATTCTCATGGAGCGGTACAAGCTGACCGCCGAACAGGCCTTCGCCCTGCTGGTACGCGCCAGTCAGCACAGCAATACCAAGCTCACCGAAATCGCTTCCTACCTCTGCCGGAGCGGCGAGCTTCCCACCGGGCCGTAGCTCGGGGGTCCGGACTGGTCCGATCTCGTCGGGGGCGGCCAGGCAGCGGGCCACAGCCCTTCAGTCGAGCTGAAGGAGGTGTTAGGCTTCAGCTAACCTGAAGGTCGAGAGGGAGCTGTTCATGCACAACCTGTTGCTGTCGGTCCATGTCCTGGCAGCGATCGTTTTCCTCGGTGGCTCGGCCGTGGCCACCAGTCTGTTTCCCCGCTACGCCCCGGTCACCGGCACCGACGGCGCGACACCGGACCGGCATCACGCCGTCGCCGCCGCACTGCACCGGATCACCGGGACCTACGGCCGGCTGGGCCTGACCGTTCCCGTGGTCGGCATCGTCCTCGCCACCCTTCAGAACCGCCTGGGCGAGATCTGGATCACCCTGGCGATCGTGCTCACCGCCTGCGCCGCCGCGCTCATCCTCACGACGATCCAGCCGATGCAGCGTCAAGCCCTCGCGACGCCCGACGACGAACGGCGACTGCGCACCCTGAGCATGCTCACCGGCGGATACAACGTGCTGTGGCTCACCGTCGTAGTGCTCATGATCGTGCGTCCCGGCGCCGCCTGACCCTGGCCGACCAGCGAAAACGTCATCGCGACCACCCTCCCCCCCGAAGTGAGGACCGACTCCCGTGAGCATCCGCCACTACCTGTACCGCGCGCCTTCCCTGTCCGCGCCGGAGGCGATCGACGCCGTCCGTGACGGAGCGCTGATCGTGGATGTGCGCCGGCAGTTCGAATGGAATCGCACCCACATTCCCGGCGCGATCCACCTACCGCTCGAACAGTTGGCGACAGGATACGAACCACTGCCCGACGATCGGCTCCTGATCACCTTCTGCACCGGCGGCCTGCGGTCCTACGGCGCCGCGAATCTCCTCATCGAATACGGCTTCGAGGCAAAGAACATGTCGGGTGGCCTGGTCGAATGGCGAGCCGCCGGCGGTGCGCTCGAGCCGGGTGCGCGGCCGGACCGCTGAGGACCGCCGGCTCCGGACGCCAGGGTCTCCGGCGTCGAGACCCCGGATACCCAGCCGTGACAACTCCGGGAAATCAGCAATCGAACGGCCACCCCGTTCTTACCGCGTACGGGCCCGACACTTCGATATCGGTTCCAGCGCTTGCGCGCTCGAGCCGGGTCCGATCGCGATTCCCACGCGCCGAACTGCCAACCCTCCGCAAATATCGGAACTGCGGATTCTCTGTCAACGGTGGTTAAGTTCTGGTTGAACATCTCCTCCCACTGCCCGGGAAGTGTTCGAATGTTATGTGCCGGAGGAGAAAGAAAATATCGTCCGGGCCTGCGCCCAGGAGGTTGTCACCGTGACCGAGACCAGCGGCGCCACGCTGCGTCCGTCCGCACTGGACCGATTGATCCAGCTCGACGAGAACGAGGAACTGTCCGTCGACGATGTGCGGTCCGCAGCGCGCAAGCTGGGTCTGGCGGAGGGACAGCTACAGCAGTGGCTGACGTTCCGCAGAGCGCGGCGATCACCGGTCGCACCGGGGGCGGCACCGGAAGGCGCTACTCGCATCATGGGTTACCGTGACGCCGAGCACCGGGACCGGATCGTCGAAGTCGCACTGACGACCGGGGACGACGGCCTGCCCTGGATACCGGACAGCGATGTGACCACGTTCCGCGCCGACGCCCACCGCAGTCTGGCCGCGGCGGAATTCGCCCGCCTCGACACGGTGTACACCGAAGGGATCGACGCGACGTGCCGCTGGCTCACCGCGCGCACTGGCCGTCCGTGCACGCACCACCCGGACGGTGCCGCCACGCCGATACCGTTCGGCGAACCCGGAGCCGCCGGATACCTCTGGGACCACACGTTTTCGACGGCTCGCCCCGGTTTCGCCGAGGTGTCCCACCCCGGCGAACGGCACGAGATCCTCGGGTTGTACCGGTTTCTCGGCGAACTCGTCTGCGGCAGCCCGGGTCGCGGGCACACCGTCGCCCGGCTGCGCGGGGCACAGGCGGGTTTCCTGTTGCACGGTATGCGATTGGAACTGCCGCCCGACCTCAACTACTCGGTAGGCCCCGGGCTGACCACCACGCGCGTCGAGGACAGCACCATCGGACAGATAAGGGCGCGCACCGCGAACCCGGTCGACGCGGCAGCCCTCACCACCCTGTTGTGTACCGGCGCCACCATGGTGGAACTCGGTTCGGTGCCCTGTACCGGACTTACCCGCGACGGTCTCGTCTTCACCGGGCCGATCGGTTATGTCCAGGCCGCCGATCTGTACGTATGGGTTCTGCCGGGCCCGGTGCGTGCGCTGTTGCACGAGGCCCGCGCGTACCAGGAAACTCGCCCGGAACCCGCGGCGAAACTGTTCGCCGGCGCCATCGGTGGTGCCGGACGCCGCCTGCGCCAGACCGCGGCGCAGTGTGGCGTCACCTTGCCGGACCTCCATCACTGGCACCACAGCTGGATCCGCGGCGCCGGGCTGCTGCGCCGGGCCGAATCGCCGGAGCCCGCGCGCAACACCGATATGCTGTTCGCGCTGCGACTCTGCCCGAATCCCGCGCCGCCGCGCGAACGTCAGTTCTGACGAGGGGTGATCAGCCGGGCCGCGAGCCCACCGGTGCCGGACGGGAGCCGGTGGTGTGCGGGGGCACCGAAGTCGCGGCAGGCCCCCCGCGACCGGGAAGGATCGTCGACAATGCCCCGAGCACGTCGGCCGTCTGATCCGCCGGACCGCCACGGGTGTGCGCGGCCACCGTGAAACCCGGCCCGAACGATGCCGAGGCGACTTCCTGCGGCGGGGCGTCCGCCCATCCCCATTTGGTGCCCTGGACCCCGGGCAGTGTGGCCGTGCCCCAGTTCTGTTCGGTGCCGTCGGCGGCGCGGGGCGCGGCGGTGGCCATCCAGGAGAAGATCGGGGAGGCCGGTTCCGTGCGCTGTTTGGCGGCGAGGAAATCGGCCACGTCGGCGGTACTGGTGGTGGAGCTGCCCCAGTTCGCGCCCGGCCGGGTTTCGGTCAGCCCGTACTCGGCGGCGACGATCGCGATGGCCTGCGGATATTTCGCCTCCACCGCGTCGGCGGCCGCGTCGTCGGAAAACCGGATCATTCGCTCGCCGTAGGCGAGATCGCCGGCCGAACCGTCGCCGTGGCGCAGTACGTACTCGGTGAGGTAGAGCTTGGCCAGCGACAGCGCGCTGCGTACCTGGCGCTCTTCGGCGGTGCCCCAGCGCAGCCGGTGAGCGAGCGCACCGAGACGGCCGTGCGTGGCGCGGGCTCGCTCGCGGCGGTCGACGGGCCCGGCTCGGGGCCCGGTGCCGCCTGCGCGACCGGCGGACCGAGAGCACAGCAGGTCAAGAGGGCGGCGAAGGTGAGGACGCGGTAGTCCATGGCCTCTCCCGGCGTCGGCGCGGGGCACGGTCGGCCCGCGATCACCGAGTGCTTTCCCCGAGGCCCGGCGCACAAACGCCGATCACGACTCGTGGCGGTAACAGTCGGCGAACGGTAGCTCCGCCCCGGCACTCCGCCGGGCCGAACGGCACGGTCCCCTGCACTCCGGACGGGCCGGGTTCGCCGGCAGCGCCCGGTCGGGCCTGTGGGCCCGCAGCGCCCGATCGAGCCCGGCTTCCCCGCCCTCGGGTCAGACCCGCCTGGCCGCAGGTTCCGCCGTCACCGCCGGCGCACCACCCCGCGGTCTGCGCGCGGCACCGCACAGGAGTGCCGCCACCACACACAACCCCGCGGCGGCGAAGAAGGCGAGGTCGTAGGAACCGTGGGCATCGCGTATGTAGCCCGCGCCGAACGCGGCCACCGCGGCGCCGAGCTGGTGGGCAGCGAACACCCAGCCGAAAACCACCGGGGTCGACGCACCGAACCAGCTGCGGCAGATCGCGATCGTCGGGGGCACGGTGGCGACCCAGTCGAGACCGTAGAAGACGATGAAGACCCAGGTACTCGGCTCGGCACCGGGCGAGAGCAGCGACGGCAGCAGAAGCAGTGACGCCCCGCGGCCGAGGTAGTAGATCACCAGGAGCACGCGAGGATCCACGCGGTCGGTGAGCCAGCCGGAGAAGATCGTGCCCGCCACGTCGAAGATCCCGATGGTGGCCAGGAGCGACGCGGCGACGGTGACCGGCATACCGTGATCATGCGCGGCGGGGATGAAATGCGTGCCGATCAGTCCGTTCGTCGTCATTCCGCAGATGGCGAAACTGCCCGCGAGCAGCCAGAATACGGGCACCCGCGCGCCCTGCGCCAGCCCGGCCAGCGCCGCCGAGAAGGTGCCGCCGGGTAGCGGTCCGGCCACGGGCTCCGATTCGCCGCCGTAGGCGGTGAGGCCCATATCCTCGGGACGGTCCCGGATGAACAGCACGACCGGCGGGATCACCGCCAGAGCCGCGAGGGTCACGATGATCGAGGCCCAGCGCCAGCCGAAAGCCTCGGTGGCCGCGGCGACCACGGGGAGGAACACGAGCTGACCCGTCGCGCTCGCCGCGGTGAGCACCCCGGTGACCAGCCCGCGCCGGGCCACGAACCACCGGGTCGAGACGGTCGCCACGAAGCCCATGGAGAGAGACCCGGTACCCAGCCCCACCAGCACGCCCCACAGCAGGACCAGCTGCCAGCTCGCGCTCATCACGGTGCCCACGCCGGTCCCGGCGGCGATGAGCAGCAGCGCACCGGTGAGGACCGGGCGCACGCCGAGCCGATCCATCAGCGCGGCGGCGAACGGCGCGGTGACGCCGAAAAGCACCATGTTCACCGACATCGCGGCACCGATCGTCGCATGCGACCAGCCGAATTCCTGATGCAGCGGCGTCATCATCACACTCGGTACGGCGCGGAACCCGGCGGCACCCAGGATCGCCACGAAACTCACGCCCGCGACGATCCAGGCGAAATGCGGTCGCGGCCACCGCCCGGCGCGCGCGACCGCGGCACCGGAATCGATCTTCGTCATCACGATCATCAGCTTCCGGCAGGCGGCGGCCGCTCACCAGTGGCAGAATCGACAATATGCGTGAAGATCGTGCCATCGATGCGCCACGGCGGCCGCATACCGTCGTCGTGCTGCTGCTCGAACTGGTGGTCGGGTTCGACGCGACCATCCCGTCCCTGGTGTTCGGTGAGGCCACCGACGAGGAGGGTAACCCGCTGTACCGGGTCGTGACGTGCTCCCTCGACGCCGCGCCCGTACCGGCCACCGCGGGGTATTCGATGGTCGCCGCGGCCGGTCCGGAAGCACTCGCCGGCGCCGATACGGTGATCCTGCCGGGTACCAAGTACCGCGCCGCCCGCTCCGGCGGCGCACTGGACCCCGCCCTCGCCGCGGCGCTGGCCACCGTGCCCGCCGACGCCCGGATGGTGTCCATCTGCACCGGCGCCTTCGTACTCGCCGCCGCGGGCGTCTTCGACGGCCGCCGCGCCACCACCCACTGGCGCTACGCCGACGATTTCCGCCGGCTGTTCCCGGCGGTCGAACTGGACGAGACCGTACTGTTCGTGGACGAGGGCGCGGTACTCAGTTCGGCGGGCCTGGCGGCCGGAATCGATCTGTGCCTGCACATCATCCGCCGCGACCACGGCGCCACCGTGGCCAATCGGGCCGCCCGCTACTGCGTCGTACCGCCCTGGCGCGAGGGCGGGCAGGCCCAGTTCATCGAACATCACATCCCCGGACCCGACGACCTCAGCACGGCCGCGACCCGGGCGTGGGCGCTGACCCGGCTGGCAGAGCCCCTCAGCGTCGCGACCCTCGCCGCGCACGCGCGGATGAGCCCGCGCACCTTCAGCCGCCGGTTCCGCGCCGAGACCGGGCTGTCGCCGGGAGCCTGGCTCCGTGACCGTCGGGTCGATCTGGCCCGGGAACTGCTGGAGTCGGCGGATTTGCCGGTGGACGAGGTCGCCGAGAGGTCCGGGCTCGGTTCACCGGACAACCTCCGCCACCATATGCGGCGCGGTCTGGGCATGTCGCCCTCGGCGTATCGGAAGACGTTCGCCGGCCCCTGATCCGACGCCCGCACCACCTGGATCCCGGCCGACGAGGCGACCCTGCTACCCCGGCGCAGCCGGATTCGGCGCACCGATCGCCCCACAGTGGCCCACGTCCGCGCCCCGCGCCCCAGGGCACCCGGGAGCTCCGCGGCTATGAATCCCTGGATCACCCAGGCGAATCCGCGGCCGGGGTCAGGCCGGGTGCCCGGGCCGCAGGTCGGCGACATCGTGGAAACGCAGTACGGCCGGTGCGGGCGCCGGGACCGCGCCGGTCTCGGGCGCCAGCACCAGGCCGGTGTGGTCACCGAAGTCGTGCCGGGCGAGGATGCGTCCGCAGAACCAGGCCACGGCGTCGAGCAGGATCGGGACCCCGTGCGGGCCGGAGCGCCAGCGGCACCGCGCGAATTTGTCGATCTCGTCGCCGGTCTGCGCCCCGAACAGCGCGGCGAGTTCCCTGTCGTGCGCGCCCACCAGGTGCACGGCCGCGAACTCCGCGTCCGGCGCGACCCGATAGGTGTGATTGGTCTCGGAAAGGCATACCAGGAATCGCGCGGGATCGATCCCTACCTGGGACGCGAATCCCACCAGGCATCCGGACCGCTCACCACCGGCGGCCAGGGTGACGATGTACACGGGCGCGTCGGCGGCGGCCACCAGGTCGTCGAAAGCGTCGGATTCGGGTTGTGTGTTCGCCGGCATACGCCGTGTATATCAGGGCGACTCCCGCACCGGACCGCCGTCGACAGGGGACCGGGCCGGCCGGCGGCGCACCGTCCGGTTCCTCCCACCGAGGCGCGGACGAAGCGCCGTGCACCCATTCGTATCGCACGGGGCGGGTGCCACCGGTGGCCTGGTCACAGGACGGCCGAGGGTGTGCGCCGATGACGCCCGCGTCGTTTCGCGACCGTTGCGGTGCTGCTCCGCCGCTCCGGCCGCACTGCGAGAACAATGGTGAAGGCGAGGAGGTGGTGCAGATGAGCGGGAAGTCCGCACTCGCCGCTGTGCAGCGCGGGCGCGCGGACAGCGCCCGGCACGACGACGTCGGTGCCCCGGCCGCGGCAAACGGGGCGCGTGCACACGGCCGCCTCCGGTGCCCGGATCCGAGTGGTCCGCGGTGAACGACTCTCCCGGTCTACGACGTACGTCGGTGGCGCTGCTGCTGATGGCGATGCTGCTGGTCGCCCCGATAATGCACTGCACCCTGTACCGCGTCGACGAGCGCGCCCACGCCCACTCCGGCGGTACGGTGGCCGCGCTGTCCGTCGACAGCTCGCAGACCGATGACGCACACGGTACGAGTGGCCCTGCCGGACACCACGGTGATCAGCAGCACATGATCTTCTGCGTCGAGAAGTCACTGCTGCCCGCCGGCGGCGCGACCGTGCTGCCGTTGCTGTGGACGGTGCTGATCGGTTCGGTCACCGTGGCCACGGTGACCGTGATGTTCACCGCCGGTACCCAGGGGATCCGTGGGCCGCCGGGTACCGGTTCACCCGCGCCGACCGGGCAAGCCATTCTCACGAATTTCTGTATCTCCCGACGCTGACAGGTCAGCGCCAGGCCGTCGTGTGCTGTCGGCCGGTGTTCGCTGCCCGCTCATCGTCTCAACCGCCCTGTGTGGCGGTTCGGATACAGAAAGCGACGATCATGAACAACGTCGTGTCCGGCAAGTCCGCCGCGCCGTCTGCGACCGCGCTCACCCCGCCCGCTCCCGTATGGGAGTCGAGTTCACTGGTCGGCAATACCCCCGTTCTGTGGGTGGGAGCGCCGCTGGCGCCCGCCGGCCGTGGGTTCTGGGCGAAACTGGAGGGGTTCAACCCCGGCGGGATCAAGGACCGGCCCGCACTGCACATGGTCCGGCGCGCGAAACAGCGTGGCGACCTGGCGCCCGGGGCCCGCATCATCGAATCCACCAGCGGCACGCTGGGGCTGGGGTTGGCACTGGCGGGCGCGGTCTTCCACCATCCGGTCACCGTGGTCACCGATCCGGGGCTCGAACCGATCGTGGAACGCATGCTCGCCTCCTACGGCGTGCGCATCGAGGTGGTGGCCGAACCGCATCCCAGCGGTGGCTGGCAGCAGGCCCGCCTCGACCGTGTCGATGAACTCCTGGCCGCCGAGCCCGGTGCGTGGTGCCCCGACCAGTACAACAATCCCGACAATGTCGACGCATACGAAACCCTCGGACTCGAACTCGAGCAGCAGTTGGGCCGAATCGATGTCCTGGTGTGCGCTGTCGGCACCGGCGGCCACTCGGCCGGTGTGGCGCGGGTCCTGCGCCGATTCGATCCCGGCCTGGCGCTGATCGGTGTGGACACGGTCGCCTCCACGATTTTCGGTCAGCCGGCCGGCCCCCGGATCATGCGTGGGCTCGGTTCCAGCATCTTCCCCCGCAATGTCGACTACCCGGCCTTCCACGAAGTGCACTGGGTGGCGCCGGCCGAAGCGGTCTGGGCCTGCCGCGCGCTGGCGGGTACGCATTACACGACCGGCGGCTGGAGCGTGGGAGCCGTCGCACTGGTCGCCGGATGGGCCGCACGTACCTTCCCGGCCGATCTCCGGATCGCGGCAGTGTTCCCCGACGGCCCCCAACGCTACTTCGACACCATCTACAGCGACGACTACTGCCGCGAACACGGCCTGCTCGACACCGCCCCGCCGATCGAACCCGATGTCATCACGCACCCCGGCCGGCGGGTGGTGCGCTCGTGGACCCGCTGCACCACCATCATCGACCCGCACACCGGCAACCCGGCAGGAGAGGCGGCATCGTGACCGTAGTGGGCAGCTTCCGCAGCTTCGACCTCGCCGCGCGACTGCTGATGATCAACCAGTTCGGCATCAACCTCGGCTTCTACATGCTGATGCCGTATCTGGCCGGCTATCTCGCCGGACCTCTGGGGCTGGCAGCGTGGGCGGTCGGGCTGGTACTCGGCGTCCGCAATTTCTCCCAGCAGGGCATGTTCCTCCTCGGCGGCACCCTGGCCGACCGGCTCGGATACAAACCCCTGATCGTCGCGGGCTGCCTGCTGCGCACCGGCGGCTTCGCGCTACTGGTATTCGCGACCGCCCTGCCCTGGCTGCTGATCGCCGCCGCCGCGACCGGGTTCGCCGGCGCATTGTTCAACCCGGCCGTGCGCGCCTATCTGGCCGCCGACACCGGCGAACGCCGAGTCGAAGCGTTCGCGGTGTTCAACATCTTCTACCAGGCCGGCATCCTGGCCGGGCCACTGCTGGGCCTGGCACTGATGCTCCTCGACTTCCGCGTCACCGCCGCGGCCGCGGCAGTCGTGTTCGCGGTCCTGACCGTGGCACAACTGTTCGCCCTCCCCGCCCGCCGCGACCAGAAGGCGACGGAACCGACATCGTGGCTGCAGGATTGGCGCGCGGTGGCGGCCAACCGTCGCTTCCTGTGTTTCTCGCTGACGATGATCGGCTCGTATGTGCTGTCGTTCCAGGTGTACCTCGCCCTGCCGCTGCAAGCGGCATACCTGGCCGGCGCCCACTCCCAGATTCTGGTCTCGGCACTGTTCGTGGTCTCCGGGATCGTCGCCGTGGCCGGACAACTGCGGATCACCGGATGGTTCGAAGCGCGCTGGGGAACCGGACGCAGCCTCGCCGTGGGGATGGCGATCCTGGCCGCAGCGTTCCTGCCGCTACTCGCCGTCCCCGGCCCCGGACGATTCGGCGTCGCGGCCGCCGTCGCCGCGCTACTGCTGTCCACAGCAGTGCTCGCGGTCGGCACCGCCGCGGTCTTCCCCTTCGAGATGGACACCGTCGTCTCACTCGCCGGCGGGAAACTGGTGGCCACCCACTACGGCTTCTACAACACGATCGTCGGCACAGGCATCCTGGCCGGCAACCTCGCCACCGGCGCCGTCGTCGGCGCCGCCCGCGCCGCCGGCGCGGACTGGGCGGTATGGGCCGGACTCGGCGTCATCGGCGCACTGTCGGCCTTCGCGCTACACCGACTCGACCGATCGGCTCCGCAGGACCGGCCCCCTCGCGGCGAGCAGGACATACACCCCACCACCGAAGCGCGCCCTTCGGGCCCGGAAGCCGCGCAGCCGGACATGACTCCCGCCCACCAGCCGCCCTCCGACGTCGACCATCACGAAGGCCAACCGGCGAGGACAACGCGACGCTGATCCCGGCTCCGAGCCCGCCACCACACTTGACGCATATACCCCCTGGGGTATCCTCGATTCGGACGGATACCCCCCGGGGTATAAACAGGGCCGATCCGGCGAACAGCCCGTGCAGGCGGAGGTAAGCAGTGACAGAGACGATCCCCGATCGGAGAGAGACCGACCGAACCCCGGGCGGGCCACTCTCGCGCCTGGGCGCGACCATGGCCGGGCACACGCGCTGGGTGTTCGGCGCGTGGTTGATCGTGCTGGTCGCGCTGGGCTCGGCGGCACCGAGTGTGTTCACCTCCCTGGCCGGCGCCGGATGGCAGGCCGACGGGTCGGAGTCGGTACAGGTGCGGGAATTGGCTCAGCAGCACTTCGGCGGAAACTCCTCGGCGGCCGTGCAAGTGGTGGTGCATTCCGACACCGAGACCGTCGACAGTCCGGCGATGCAGCGCGTGCTGGCCGGGGTCACCACCGAATTCGCCGGTGACAGCCGCTTCGGCACCGTGGTGCCCCCGCAGCCGGGGATGACGATCAGCCCGGACGGGCATACGGGCATCCTCGTCGCGGGTGCGAACGCCTCCACCGACGATATGGTGCGCGCGGTCGACGAACACAAGCAGGCACTGACGGCGCTGTCGGGCGAGGGAATCGAGGTCTATCCGACCGGGGCGTCCGCGCTGTGGAGTGATTTCAACAAGGCCAACCACGACGCGATGATCAAGGCGGAGTTGTTCTCCTGGCCGGTGACTCTGGGAATCATGGTGCTGGCGTTCGGCTCCTTGGTGGCCGCGGGATTACCGCTCCTGCTGACCGTTGCCGGCCTGGTGGCATCGGCCGGTGGCCTGGTGCTGTTGAACCAGATCACACCCATCTCGGTGTGGGCGATGAATTTCGCGATGATGTTCGCTCTCGCCCTGGGTATCGACTACGCCTTGTTCATCGTCGCCCGTTTCCGCGACGCGCTGACCAGAGCCGGTAGTGCTCGTGCCGCCGTGGCCGAGACCATGGACACCGCCGGCAAAGCCGTCCTGCTGTCCGGACTCACCGTGCTGGTGAGCCTGTCGGCTGTCCTGCTGGTTCCGGCACCCGCGGTGCGCACCATGGCGGTGGGGATCATGCTCGCGGTGGTCTTCGTCCTCGCGGCCACGCTCACCCTGCTGCCCGCGGCCCTCGGCGGGCTCGGGGGCAGGATCAACGCCGCCGCACTGCCGTACGCCACTCGGCAACAGCATCGCTCGCCGCGGTTCGCGCGGTGGGGCGAACTACTGCACGCGCGCCCGTGGCCGTTCGCGATCGCCGCGCTCGCGGTTCTCATCGGGCTGGCGATTCCGGTACTCGGCCTGAAAGTCGCCATGCCCTCGATCCAGGTCGTGCCCGCCGACGCGCCCGTGCGGCAGGGCTATGAACTCGTACAGCAGCAGCTGGGCACCGGCGCGCCGGGCGCGTTGCAGATCATCACTCCGGCCGGCGACGCCGCCGAGACCGCGCGGATCGCCGCCGCCGGTGACGGGATCGCGATGGTCACACCCGCACAGCCCGCCGGTGACGGTTCGGGTCTGGTGATGATGCAGGCACTGCCCACGGTCGACCCCTCCGACGGGCAGATGGGCACGATCCTCGACGGGCTGCGCGACCGCTTGCCGGCGGGGGCGCTGGTCGGGGGCGCGCCCGCGGAGAACCTCGATCTGCAGGGCGCCCTGAACCACTATCTGCCGATCATCGTCGCGGTGATCCTCGCACTGGGCTTCGTCCTCCTGCTGGTCGCGTTGCGGGCCCCACTGATCGCCGCGCTGGGCACCCTGGTCAGCCTCCTCTCGACCGCGGCGGCCTTCGGTGTGGCGAAGCTGATCTTCCAGGACGGTCACGGTGCGGGCCTGCTCGGATTCACCCCGCAGGGATTCCTCGACGGGTGGGGGCCGGTGTTCTTCTTCGCGATGATCTTCGCCATCGCCATGGACTACACCGTGTTCCTGCTGGCCACCGCGAAGGAGCACTACGAGCACTCGAACGATCCGAAGATCGCCCATGTCGACGGCCTGGCCCATTCCGGGCGAGTGATCTTCGCGGCGGCCTCCGTCATGGTCGCGGTCTTCTTCACCTTCGCCCTGGCGCAACCCCTGCCACCGAAGGAGATGGGCATCATCCTCGGGGTCGCCGTCCTGCTCGACGCCATCGTGGTCCGGCTCGTCCTGCTGCCGGTGTTGCTGCGGCTGACCGGCCACGCCGCCTGGTGGTCGCCCCGATGGCTGCGCGCGGTGCTCCCGGCCATCGACTTCTCCCACCGATGAGAGCGGACGGAAACCCTGGATACCCCCGGGGGTATCATCGGGAGAGGTGACCGAGAAGGAGAAGACGATGAACGGCGACGAGAACAGCATCGCACCGGTACTGAACCGGTTACGCCGCGCCCACGGCCAGCTTGCCGGCGTGATCGCGATGATCGAGGCGGGACGCGATTGCAAGGACGTCGTCACCCAGCTGGCGGCGGTGTCCCGCGCCCTGGACCGGGCCGGATTCAAGATCGTCGCCACCGGTCTGCGCGAATGCCTCGATCGCCGGGACGACGGCGACACCGCCCCGATGACCGTCGACGAACTGGAAAAACTGTTCCTCACCCTGGCCTGACCCCGCGCGCAGCGCGGACGGTGGCCACCTCGCGAAAAGGACGGCTCTACCTGTGCAGCGCTCCCCGCGGTCCCGCGGATGGACCATCGACCGTATCGTCCCGCTACTGGCGGGAATCCTGACCATCACCGGATCGGCTCTGGCAGCGGCGGTTTCGCCCTGGTGGCTGCTGCTGACCACTCTGGTGGGTGCCAACCTGCTGCTCTACAGCGCGGTCGGCTGGTGCCCGGCCACCTTGCTCATGGCCCGCCTCGGGATCCCGTCTCGCACCACCGCGTGTGCGCACCCGCGCGCATGACGACCCGCGAACCGCGTTCATCGACGGACACGTCCGCTCGGTCATGAGCGACACCACCCGGCTTCGACTGTGCGCAGGGCAGCAGCGGCCGCGGTGGCGCCGTCGAGCGGCCTCGTCAGGAGTCGCCCGTGGCAGGGCACTTCCCTTGTCCGGGCGGGTTCGACAGCGTGGTCAGTGTCCGGTGGGTAGCTCGACGGTGAAGCGTGCTCCGTGGCCGGGTCCGCGGCTTTCGGCGCGGAGGTGGCCGTGGTGGGCTTCGACGAGGGCGCGGGTGATGGTCAGGCCGATACCGCTGCCGCCGTGGCGGCGGTCGCGGGCGGTATCGGCACGGTAGAAGCGGTCGAAGAGGTGGTCGAGGTGGTCGGGGGCGATACCGTCTCCGGTGTCGGTGACCGCGATCTCCACGCGCCCCGGACCCGCCAGCCGGCTGCTGACGGTGACCCGGCCGCCGGCGGGGGTGTGCCGAAGGGCGTTGTCGAGAAGGTTGCCCAGCACCTGTCCGAGCCGGTCGGGATCGACGGATACGGCGGCGGAGTCCTGGAGGTGGGCGCGTAGTGCGACGCCTTTGGTGTCGTAGCGTTCGTGTACCGCGTGGACGGCGTGGGTGATCAGTATCGCGGTGGTCGTGGGCACCGGCTGGATCCGGGTGAGGTGTTCCTCGGCGCGCGACACCGCGCTGATGTCCTGAACGAGGCGTTCGAGACGGTGGGTCGCCGAGCGCAGAACCTGGCGGGTCTCGTCGTCGAAATCGCGGACGCCGTCGTCGAGTGCCTCGAGGTAGGAATCGAGTGTGGCGATCGGGGTACGCATTTCGTGGCCGAGGTCGGCCAGCATTCTGCGCCGGGTGGTTTCGGTGGCGTCGAGCCGGCGGGCGAGTTCGTTGACGGTGACGGCGAGTTGGTCGAATTCCCGGCCCAGCCCGGGGCTGTGGACGCGGGTGTCGTAGCGTCCGCCCGCGATCCGGGCGGCCGAGGTGGTCACGGCGGTTAGAGAGCGTTGGACACGGTGGGTGATATACCAGCTCACCGCCAGTGCCAGGAGCACCGCGATCGCCACGGCCAATCCCCAGGCGAGCATGATCGCCTGGCCGAAGGCCTGCTCGACGTGTGCGGCCTGATCGGAGTTGTGGTCGATGCCGGCCTGGCCGAGATGGTCGTGGAAGATGCCGGGGGCCATCGCGGAGGCGACCAGCCAGGCGCTGACGGCGCATCCGATCACCACCACGGTCAAGGCGCCGAACAGCCGAGTTCCGAAACTCGAACCCGCCGAGCGCCGCACCGGCCCTTCGGCGGCCGCATCGTGTTCGTAGAGACCGGAGTTCATGTTCCGCTGCCCATCCGGTAGCCGACGCCGCGGACGGTGCGGACATAGCGCCCGCGGGTGGCGTCGTCGCCGAGCTTGCGACGCAGATGACCGATGTGTACGTCGACCAGGTGCTCGTCACCGATCCAGCTGGGACCCCACACGGTGCCGATCAGCTGGGCTCGGGTGAGGACCACCCCGGGGTCACGGGCCAGGGCGGCCAGGACGTCGAACTCGGTGCGGGTGAGCGCCACCGGCGCCCCGCCGACGGTGACCTCGCGGCCGTCGACGTCGATGGCCAGATCACCGAACACGCGGGCCTGGGGATCGGCACCGGTGCCGGCCGGCCGGGTGGGGGTGCGTGGGCGGCGCAGCATGGCCTGGATCCGGGCCATCAGCTCGCGGGGGCTGAACGGTTTGGTCATGTAGTCGTCGGCACCGACCGAGAGCCCGATGAGCGTGTCGACTTCTTCGGCGCGTGCGGTGAGCATCACGATGTAGGCGTCGGAGAAGGTTCGCAGCTGCCGGCACACCTCGACCCCGTCCAGCCCCGGCAGGCCCAGATCGAGTACCACGACATCGGGGTCGACCTGCCGGGCGAGCGCGACAGCGTCGCGTCCGTCGCCGGTGAGGGTGGCTTCGAACCCGTCGCGTTCCAGATAGGTGCCGACCAGACTCGCCAGCGGCGCCTCGTCCTCGACGACCATCGCCCGCAGCCTGGTGGGCGGGCGCTGCGCCGGCACGGCATCGCGGGTGGTCGCGGGTGGGCGAGCAGACGGGGCCATGGTGTTCATCTTCACCAGGCCACCGTGTCACCGAGGCCGTGGCGGGACTTCTTGAGCAAATCTTCATACGACCTCCACCGAAGTACCGGGACAGATCCACGAGGCTGGGTAACACGAACCGAGGAACGGAGGCGCCCATGATGGGCTGGGCCGGCGATATCGGCTGGGCAGGCTGGACCGTCATGGCCGTGGGCATGTCCGCGTTCTGGGCGTTGGTGATCTATCTGGTGGCCACGATGCTGGGTACAGGCCTCGGGGCGGCGCGCCCCGACGAGACCGATCCGCTGCGGCTGCTCGAATCGCGTTTCGCCCGCGGAGACATCGACGCCGACGAGTTCACGGCACGCCGACAGGTCCTGACACAGACAGATGGGGCCGCCGGCCACCGCGGCCGGCGAGGAGACTTCCGTGGCTGAACCCGGCCACCGATCCAGCACGCTCGGATCTCGCCGGTGCCGCGATCCAGGCCGGCGCCCCCACCTCGACGGTGCGGCACCGGGCATACACCCGGACCAGCGGGTGCCGATACCCACCGTGTCGGGCACGTTCCACCCGGGCATCGAATCCGGCCGATACGCACACTCGAAATCAGTTCGACAGCGCCGACCTCCGCCGTAGGCCCCGCACTGCCACAACCCCGACTGCCGGAAGCCGGACGACGACCACCGTCTCCTCCCCCGGGCCGCGCCGACCGATCACCGGCCCACTCGTTCCTGTGTCCCTGAGAGAAAAGGATCCCCTGTGAACACGAAGAAGACCCTCGCAATCGGTGCCACCGCACTCGCGGTGGCATTGGCGGCCGCCGCGTGCAGCGACTCCGACACCGGCACCACCACCGCGCCGTCGAGCGCGGTCACCTCGACCACCACCGCTGCCGCCGAGAACGCGACGGCCCACAACCAGGCCGATGTGATGTTCGCGCAGATGATGATCCCGCACCACTCCCAGGCCATCGAGATGAGCGACATGTTGCTGGCCAAGCAGGGCATCCCCGAACCGGTGACCGCCCTGGCCGACCAGATCAAGGCCGCCCAGGGCCCGGAAATCGACCAGCTCACCACCTGGCTCGGCCAATGGGGCGAACCCACTGGGATGCCGGACGATATGCCGGGACACGATATGCCGGGCATGCACGGCATGGAAGGGATGATGAGCGAGCAGGACATGCAAGCCCTGTCCGCCGCGCAGGGCACCGAGGCCGCCCGGCTGTTCCTGACCCAGATGATCGCCCACCACGAAGGCGCGATCGACATGGCGCGGACCGAGATCGAGGACGGACAGTTCCCCGACGCCGTGGCGATGGCCCGCACCATCGTCGACACCCAGCAGCAGGAGATCGACACCATGCGCCAACTGCTGACCACCCTGTAGAACGCACCCGCTCGTATTCCTCATCGCCCGCCGCACCCAGGGAGGCAGCAGATGTCGCATCCAGAGCACCGGCCCACCCACCAGGACGCACCCGCCGGCCGGCACCACGGCATCTCCACCCAGAGCCCGCCGCCGGATGCTCGGGATCGGCACGCCGGCCACGGCGAACACCTCGCTCACCTCGGCCACGACGCTCACCCCGAGCACGGTGCCCACGCCGAGGGCCGTGGCCATGATCGGCATGCCGGCCACGGAGCACACGGAGAAATGTTCAGGCGCCGGTTCTGGATCAGCCTGATCCTGTCGGTGCCTGTCGTCGGGTTCAGCCACATGGTCGCCGACCTGTTCGGCTACCACCTGCCCGACCTCCCGGGCCTGACGTGGATCCCGCCGGTGCTGGGCACCGTGATCTTCGTCTACGGCGGCCGGCCGTTCCTCACCGGCGGCTGGGCCGAACTGCGCTCACGACGACCCGGGATGATGCTGCTGATCGCCATGGCGATCAGCGTCGCGTTCCTCGCCTCCTGGATCACCACGCTGGGCCTGGGCGGATTCGAGCTGGACTTCTGGTGGGAGCCGGCCCTGCTCATCGTCATCATGCTGCTGGGGCACTGGCTGGAGATGCGGGCACTGGGCTCGGCCTCCGGCGCACTCGACGCACTGGCCGCCATGCTGCCCGACACCGCGGACAAGATCACCGACGACGGTATCGCCCAGATACCGCTGGCGCAGCTGGCCCTCGGTGATCTGGTGCTGGTGCGGGCCGGGGCACGGGTGCCCGCCGACGGCACCGTCACCGACGGCCGCGCCGAAGTCGACGAATCCATGATCACCGGCGAATCCAGGACCGTGACCCGCGGCATCGGAGACAACGTGGTCGCCGGCACCGTCGCCACCGACAGCGCCCTGCGTGTGCGGATCACCGCGGTCGGGGACGACACCGCGCTGGCCGGCATTCGACGCATGGTCGCCGACGCCCAGGCCTCCTCCTCCCGCGCCCAAGCACTGGCGGACCGGGCCGCGGCCTTCCTGTTCTACTTCGCCGCGATCACCGGCATCCTCACCTTCACGATCTGGACGCTGCTGGGCAACGTCGACGAAGCTGTGGTCCGCACCATCACCGTGCTCGTCATCGCCTGCCCACACGCCCTGGGTCTAGCGATACCGCTGGTCATCGCCATCTCCACCGAACGCGCCGCCGAAGCAGGCGTCCTGGTCGAGGACCGGCTCGCCCTCGAACGCATGCGCACCGTCGACGTGGTGCTGTTCGACAAGACCGGCACCCTGACCCAGGGCCGCCATCAGGTCATCGGTGTCACCGCCACCGCGGGCATCGACGAAGAACACCTGCTGGCGCTCGCCGCGGCTGTCGAGGCCGACAGCGAACACCCCCTCGCCCGCGCCATCGTGGCCGCAGCCCACGCTCGCGTCCCGGCGCCCGAGCAACCGACCGCCACCGGCTTCCGGTCGCTGCCCGGCCGCGGGGTCCACGCCCTCGTCGACGGCACCGAGGTGACCGTCGGTGGTCCGGCCGTGCTCAGCGAGCTGCGGTTGCCGGTGCCCGAGGATGTCGGCGCCGTGACCCGCGGTTGGGTGCAACGCGGCGCCTCGGTACTGCACTTGATCCACGGCGACCGTGTGCTCGGCGCCGTGGCGCTGGAAGACGCTGTCCGCGAAGAATCCCGCCAGGCCATCGACGCCCTGCACGCCCGCGGGGTGAAGGTCGCGATGATCACCGGCGATGCCCGCCGAGTCGCCGATGCCGTCGCCGCCGACCTCGGCATCGACGAAGTGTTCGCCGAAGTACTCCCCGAACACAAAGACGCCGAGGTCACCGAACTACAGAACCGCGGCCACACGGTCGCGATGGTGGGCGACGGCGTCAACGACGCCCCCGCCCTCGCCCGCGCCGACGTCGGAGTAGCGATCGGCGCCGGCACCGACGTCGCCATCGAATCCGCCGGAGTCGTACTCGCCGCCGACGACCCCCGCGCGGTGCTCTCGATCATCGAACTCTCCCACGCCGGCTACCGCAAGATGTGGCAGAACCTCGTATGGGCCACCGGCTACAACCTCGTCGCCGTCCCACTGGCCGCCGGCGCACTGGCCTTCGCCGGCATCGCGATCTCCCCCGCCATCGCCGCGGTACTCATGTCGGTCTCCACGATCGTCGTCGCCCTCAATGCCCAACTCCTGCGGCGACTCGACCTCGATCCCGCCCACCTCACCCGTACCTGACGCACACCTGCCGACCGGATACGAGTCCTCTGCCTCACTCGGAGATGACCCGTGCCTCCTGACCGCCCGCGGGACACAGTGGTTCTGGCCGACACCCACAGCGGCCTGGTCTCGTCACCGCGGACGGGCCGAGCCGGGCCCGGGGATCTTCACGCGATCCGAACGCCGCGGTCGCCGGTGCGGTGCGCACCGAGCTCCGCCTCGGTGGCGGATACGCGGCGACAATCGGGTTCCCGAGCGGTAGCTGGATCGTCGCCGTAGAGGTTCCGTAACCGCATCGCCGGCAGGCGGGTAGCGGTTGCGCCTCCTCTCCGGCACGAACGGCCGGTACGACACCTCGGTGTCGCCGGGCACGATATGGTGCGAGCCCGGATCGAGGAGGAGCACGCCGATGGTTACCGAGACACCGACCGGTTCGCCGGGCCACACAGCGGGGCGCGGCCCCGTACGTGCCGCGGTGGTGGTGGGCGCGCTGGGCGTGGTGTTCGGTGATATCGGCACCAGCCCGATCTACACCCTGCAGACCGTGTTCAACCCCGAGGATCCGCATCCGGTCCCGGTCGGCACCGCCAACGTGTACGGGGTGGTGTCGCTGATCTTCTGGTCGGTGATGATCATCGTCACCCTCACCTACATCTCGCTGGTGATGCGCGCCGACAACGACGGTGAGGGTGGGATCATGGCCCTGATCACGCTGCTACGCCGTCTCGGCGGAACCCGTGGCCGTCGCGCGGCGGCCGTTCTGGCCGGGGTCGGGATCTTCGGCGCCGCCCTGTTCTTCGGCGACAGCATGATCACGCCCGCGATCTCGGTACTCTCCGCGGTGGAGGGGCTGAAGATCGTCGAGCCGGACCTCGAGAATCTGATAATCCCGATCACGGTGGTGATCATCATCGCCCTGTTCGCCGTTCAACGCCGCGGCACCGCCGCGGTGGGACGGCTGTTCGGGCCGGTCATGATCCTGTGGTTTCTGACCATCGGCGCACTCGGGGTCATGGCGATCATCGACCATCCGGAGATCTTGAAGGCCTTGTCGCCGACCTATGCGCTGAGTTTCGCCCTCGGCCATTTCCACATCGCGTTCTTCGCCCTGGCCGCTGTCGTTCTCGCCGTCACCGGTGCCGAGGCCCTGTACGCCGATATGGGCCATTTCGGACGCAAGGCCATCACCAGGGGATGGCTCGGTCTGGTTCTGCCGGCCAGCACCCTGAGCTATTTCGGCCAAGGCGCACTGATTTTGAGCGACCAGGCCACGGTCAGCGGCCCGTTCTTCCTGCTGGCCCCCGGGTGGGCGCGACTACCGCTGGTGCTGCTGGCCACCGGCGCTACGGTGATCGCGTCCCAGGCCGTGATCACCGGTGCTTTCTCGGTGGCCTCGCAGGCCGTGCAGCTGGGGTATCTGCCGAGGCTGCGCATCGCGCACACCTCGGAATCGACCATCGGCCAGATCTATGTTCCGTGGATCAACTGGCTGCTCATGGTGTCAGTATTGACGCTGGTCTTCGCGTTCCAGTCCTCCGCGGCACTGGCCTACGCCTTCGGCATGGCGGTGACCGCGACCATCACCATCACCACACTGCTGTTCTTCTACGTGGCCCACACCAAATGGCGCACCCCGCTGTGGCTGGTGTTGCTCGGCGCGATCCCCCTGCTGGCCATCGACGCATTGTTCCTGGCCGCCAACCTGACCAAGCTCGTGCACGGGGCGTGGCTCCCGCTGCTGATCGGCGTCACCGCGTTCACGGTGATGATCACGTGGGCACGCGGGCGCGTGGTCGTCACCGCGGCCCGCGAGAAGGCCGAGGGACCACTGCGCGTCTTCGTCGACCAGTTGCGGCACCGGGACCCACCGCTCATCCGGATCCCCGGCACCGCGGTATTCCTCAACCGCGGCAGCGAAACCACTCCCTTGGCGATGCGCGCCACTGTCGAGCACTACCGGGTGCTGCACGAACATGTCGTGATCCTGTCACTGGTCACTCTGCCGGTCCCCCGGGTCGCCGATGCCGACCGTGTCCGGATAGACGCCCTCGGCTACGCCGAGGACGGCATCATCCACGTGACCGCCCAGCACGGCTATATGGAAGCCCCGCGGGTCCCACAGATACTGCGGCTGCTGGATCCGGCTCAGACCGAAGGCCCGCTCTCGGTGGACGACGCCTCCTATTTTCTGTCCAAGATCGAATTGAAGAAGGGAGAGGTGGCCACTATGGCGGCGTGGCGTAAGCGCCTGTTCATCGCCACCTCGTTCGTCACATCCGACGCCGCCGATTACTTCGGCCTCCCCCGCGAGCGAACGGTGATCGTGGGCTCACAGGTCGAAGTGTGACACCGCGAGTGTCTACCTCGGCTCGGGCCCGCACCGTCCGACGTGCCGACAGGGCTCGGGCCGAGCCGAGCCGGTCGGCCGAGAGCTGATCATCGGCGGTTCGTCGGGCAGACCGGCGATCGGAGACTCCCCGACGCCGCCCGCACTCCCACAACTCGATCAGTAATACACCGGACCGGGGACGCCGCCGCCCGCCGCGATGGCGTCACCGGTGATGGCGATACTGCGCGGAGAGGCGAGGAAGGTGACCACATCGGCCACTTCACTCGCATCGATGACCCGCCGCAGGGTGTTGCGCGCGACCTCGGCCTCGAGGCCGGCGATCGCGCGTCCGGATTTCTCGGCATCGACAGTCAAGCGGTCGGTGAGACGTTCGGTTCTGGTCAGGCCGGGATGAACCACGGTGACATTGACACCCGAGGGGCCGAGTTCGTCGGCCAGATTCTTGGTCAGCGCGGACACACTGATGTTCCGGATGGTCTGCGCAACCGAATTCGCTTGCCGCGCACCGAGTCCGCTGATGTTGACAATCCTCCCCCACCGCTGCTCGACCAGGTACGGCGCCACGGCACGGGCAGTGCGCAGATATCCGAGGACCTTGATCTCGACCTCCCGCCGCACGATCTCGTCGGTGGTGTCGGCCAGCCCGGCCGGCGCCCCCGCGCTCCACGGGGTGGCGGCGGCGTTCACGAGGATATCCACCCCGCCGAGTTCGGCGACCGTGCGCCGGACGAGCTCCCGGACCTGGTCGTCGTCGCCGGTATCGGTGGGCACGGCGAGCACGCGCCGCCCCGTCTCGGCGGCCACCGCGGCGGCCGCGGCCTCGAGTGGTCCGGCCGAGCGGGCCGCGAGCACCACATCCACGCCCTCGCCGGCCAGCCCGCGCGCGACGGCCAGCCCGATGCCTTTGCTCCCGCCGGTGACGATCGCCCGTTTTCCGTCCAGTTCCAGGTCCACGTCGAGCACGGTAGCGGGTTCCGCGGGCACGGTCGCCGATCCCGCTCGGACCGATCCGAATTCCCGGGGACGCGCCTGCCCCTTACCGACCCGCCGCCCGGACGCCGACCCGGAGAAAGGACAGCGAC
Organism: Nocardia sp. NPDC004568; assembly: GCF_040609955.1. NCBI lineage: Bacteria > Bacillati > Actinomycetota > Actinomycetes > Mycobacteriales > Nocardiaceae > Nocardia > Nocardia sp. NPDC004568. The sequence continues at coordinate 22,172 of NZ_JBEXLL010000060.1, read as the reverse complement.
ACCGGCCCGGCGCGACAGTGCGCCGACGCCGAGGTCTCCGATCCACCGGGCCGCGAACCCGATCGTCGGGTTCGCGGCTGCCGGCGGCCGATCCGCGGAACCGGCACCGCGCGGGCGGCGGGTACCGCGCACGGCGGTGCCGTCGGGATCGATGCCCGCGGGAGCCCGGCGGCCGAGCGACCCGGGCGCGCTGGTGTCCGGCGCCGCCCGGATCAGGCTGCCGTGGTGATCGATTCGGCCTGTTCGGGCTCGGCCATCGCCTGCTCCCGCAGAGTGCGCAGGGTTTTGGCGAGAATCCGCGACACCTGCATCTGCGAGATATCGAGCCGCTCGGCGATCTGGACCTGGGTCATGTTCGCGAAGAACCGCCAGACCAGGATCTGCCGCTCCCGCTGCGGAAGTCGCGCGATCAGCGGGCGCAGGGTCATCGCATCCTCGAGCAGCCGGTAGCAGGGGTCCTCCCCGCCGAGCCGGGCCAGTACCGCGGGCGGCGAGATATCGTCGTCCTGGTCGTCGGTGGGGGCGTCGAGGGAACTGCTGGTGTGCGCGTTACCGGCGATGAGCGCCCGGGTGACATCGGTGAGATCGGCGCCGAGTTCCGCGGCGATCTCCCGCGCGGTGGGCATCCGGCCCAGCCGCTGGTACAGCGTCTCGGTGGCCGGACCGATCCGCAGATGCAGTTCCTTGGTGCCCCGCGGTACCCGCACGGCCCAGGTGTGATCACGGAAGTGGCGGCGTACCTCGCCCATGATGGTCGGGATGGCGAAGGACAGGAACGAGCTGCCCCGTGACCCGTCGAACCGGTCCACCGCCTGGACCAGACCGAGACGCGCGATCTGGAGCAGATCGTCGAACGCTTCGCCGCGACCGGAGAAACGGCGCGCGATATGTTCGGCCAACGGCAGGCAACGGTGCACGATCTGCTCGCGGAGCGCCCGCCGGCGCGGATCCGCGGGTGCGAGCGCCGCCAGTTCGGCGAACAACGGTTCGATATTGTCGTAGCTGTCGCCGGGGCCGGGCACATGGGCGGTACTCGGCGCACGGCCTTCGGCGTGCTGGTCGTTCGTGGCTTCGGTCGTTACGTTCACCGGACGCTCCTCGGGCTTTCCCAAACCGTCTCGTCGGACATGGGGTACCCCCACCGCGCGGTGATCGAAACGTGATCTGAAAATCCCGCGGGTGTGAATCGGCCGAGGGCCGCATGCCGGGCCGGTGTTTCGGACCGGCGAAAACGGTCATGCGCACCATGACGGGCGCCGTAGCCGGCAGACAGTCGTGCGGCGCGATCGCCCCGGCGAGAGAACGGAGGACCGATGACCATCCAGGACACCATCGCCCAGCTGAACCAGGACATCACCACGGCCGAGGACGCGGGTGACGAAGCCACCGCGGCGCGGCTGCGTCAGGAGCTGGAAACCGCACTGCGTACCGCTCAGGACCCGGATACCGGGCAGCAGGGCGCGCAGTAGCCGTATCGGAATGCCGGTGGGGACACCCGTGCGGGGTGTCCCCACCGGTTGTCACCGCGCCGGTGGCGCGACAGTGGTCGTGCAGAAGGTCTGGCACTGCTCGGGGGTCGGCGTGACCCGCGCCGGTTGTTCACCGAAATCGGCGGTGCTGACCAGGATCATCACCAGCAGCGCACCCCCGACCACCAGGCCGAAGATGAGCAGCGTAGGCCACAGCCAGGTGCGCATCGGCTGTTCGTCGGCCATCGGGACCACCGGCATCACCGTGCCCGCCGGATTGATCGCGTCCGCGGGATCCACCGGGTTCGCCGGATTCACCGGGCTCGCCGGGTCCAGCGGATCCGCCGGGTTGAACGGGCTCACCGAGCCGGGCGCACCGCCCTCGTCTTCGGCCTTCACACAACACCTCCAGTGGGTCTCGTGTGCCGGGTACCCCGAAAACGGCTCCGCTCACGGGGAGTACGCCGGGTGCCACCCGGATCAGGACGAGACGTAGATACTCCAGTCGGGGAAACCCCAGCGGCCGTTGCGCTCGCCGTGCTCGATACCGCCGCCGTAGGTGCCGCGGCAGCCGATGCCGTTCCAGAGTTTGACTTTTCGATCGGTGAGATTGCGCACCGAGGCCCGGCCGACCACCCCGACCGCGCTGAGATCGATACAGCCGCTGGGATTGTCGATGACCTTCTCCACCCGGCTACCGTCGACGGTCCACCGTAGTGCGACCTGCCCGGTCGCGGCGTGCGCGCTACTGTCCACTGCCGATGTCACCGCTATCGCCAGCGCGGCCGAACCCAGAGCCATCACGAAACGACGCATACGAGAACCTTCCTGAACGGGAGGACATCACACACGGAAACCGATCGAGCGCCGACTATTACAGCCGAACCGCCTCCGGCGCCGCCGCCGACGCGCCGGTGTGCACACCGGAAAATGCGGGCCCGCTGGGACTTCGAGCCGCGCACCGCCCCGGATGCACCGGCCGGCATACCCTCTGACCAGCCGATACGATGGGGACGGCGGTGCAAGCGGCCGTCCCCGCCGTGCGCGACCCGCCAACGCCCCTTTCCCCGCGTTCGGCTCACGGTGCACCGCACCGCATCGTCGCGCCACACCGGGTCCGGAAGCGATGGCCGGTCAGTGCTCGCGCCGCCGGGCCCGTTCCAGTTCGACCGTCGCGGCCCGGACCGCGTCGCGGGCGGCACGGTCGGCGGTACGGGCGAAACGGTGCCGGTCTTCCGCCGCGGCGAGCTCGTCGCGGAGTTCGGCCAGTCGCGTGGTGGCGGCCTCGAGGTCCGCGGCCGCCCGCCGCGCGTCGTCCTCGGCCGCGGCGAGGGCCACGCGCGCGGCGGCTTCCGCGGCGCGTAGCTCTTCCTCCGCACGCCGCCGGTCGGCCTCGGCACGTGAGGCACGCGCACGGTCGGCCTCGGTGGGTTCGGCGGGTTCATTCTGCCGCCGCCTTGCGGTACCGGCTGCCTTCGGCTTGTCCCGGACCACGGTGAGATCCGGGTCCACCGGGCCGAAACCCGCATAGTTCTGCGCGGTGTCCAGAGTGCCGGTGCGGACCCGCTCGGCGATATCGGGATCGGCCAGGGCGGCCGTCAGCGTCTCGCCCACCTGGCGCAGTACCGCCCCGGAAACGGGGCGTCCCCGGTCGGCGGCCACCTCGCCGGCCCGCTCGGCCAAGGCGTCCACCACCTGCCGGCGCTGCCGGGTCAATTCGCGCAACCGGGCACCGGACAGCTGCCGCTGCGCCGTCCGCAGATCGGCGCCGAGTCGCAGCAGGGCGTCCACCTCGCGGGGCGCCGCACGCACCAGCGTGTTCACCGCCCACGCCGCCACGGTGGGTTTGCGCAGGGCCGTGATCGCCGCGGCCAGTTCCCGGTCACCGGATTCCTGGGCCGCCCCGGCGCGGGCGTTGCGCGCGGCGACGAATTCCGCGGGCGCCAGCCCGTACAGGTCGGCGGCCACCTCGCCCAGGCTCATACCGCCCGAGCCTAGCGGCGCGGACTGTACTCGTCGGGATGCCCGCGAGCGGGTCAGCGAGCCTCGATGGAGGCGCGCAGGATCGTCAGCAGGCCTTCGGGGTCGTCCCGCATCAGGTTGTGTCCGCCGTCCAGCGAGTGCGTGGTCCACCCGGGCTCCCGGCTCAGGCGCGCGTATACCGCGGTGAACGGTGAGGGAGTGTCCCATCCGGCGGCATAGACATAGGTCCGGCTCCGGATCTGGGCGATACCTCCCCCGAGCGCCAAGGGCTGGAGCACCGACGCCAGCGGATGCGGTGTGGCCCTGGGGTCGAAGAACGGGAGCGGCCGGACGGCGTCGCCGGTGTCCACCACATCCAGATACCACCGATGCTCTTGCTCGGAGGCGAGATCCCAACAGGAATCACCGTGTGCGGGCACCATGGCGTCCACGTACACGAGAGCGGCGATACGGTCCGGCGCCCGGTCCGCGGCACCGGTGATCACCATGCCCCCGTAGCTGTGGCCGACCAGTACCGCCTCGCCCGGCTCACCACCGGCGGGCCAGCTCACCCCGGCGGCCACGGCCGCGGCGACGCCCAGGCCGAACCACGCGAGCTGCCAGTGGTCACCCGTCAGCGGAAACCCGAGGCCGCTCAAGACGACACCCAGTCCGGTCCCGGCGAAGTACACCGTGATCGGCGTACCTGATCCGGCACGGACGGCGAGGTGGGAGGCGATGACGCCGCCGCTGATGAACACCGCCGCCCCCGCGACGCCCGCGGCGGCACGCAGTGTCAGCAACACCAGCTGGTCGCCGCCGGCACCGGTGGCGGCCAGCGCCGCCGCGGTAAGAACCGTACCGCCGCGGAAGACCCACGTCGTACCGAAGCGGCGGGCGAGCGGAGGCGTCGCCAGCGCACCGAGCAGGTATCCGAGGCCGTTCGCCGTGGCCGGCATACCGGCGGCCGCCGAATTCCATCCCAGGTCGTCGCGCATCACCGGGAGCAGCAGACCGTAGGCGAACCGCGCGAATCCCAGTGCCGAAGCGGTGCCGAACGCCAGGCACACCGCCTGCCGCAGTACCGGCCCCGGTGTGGCGGGCGCGGGTGGATCCGCTGATCCGCGGCGGCCGGTCGACGGGGTCCGGGCACGTATGCGGATCCGGCGCGGCGCGCCGTCGACGACGTCCGGCATGATTCTCCCTAGATGGTACCGATCAGTTCCATCGGAGAATAGCAGTGCATGGAACCGATCGGTACCATCAGATATATGCCAGTAGCCAAGGGCTCCACCATCGATCCGGCCCGCACCCGGGCCGCCGTCATCGATTCCGCCGCTCCGCTGCTCTACAACCGCGGTATCGACGGTGTCGGAGTCGCCGAACTGTGCAAACGCCTGGGCATCTCGAAGGAGACGCTGTACCGGCACTTCGGCACCAAGGACGGACTCGTCCACGCCGTCCTCGAAGCACGCAGCGATCGGGTGATCGCCTGGCTGGCCGGGGCGGCAGCGGCGGCGGGCCCCGATCCGGCGGCTCGCCTGACCGCTGTCTTCGAGGCACTGGGCCGGTGGTACCGCGAACCGGACTTCCGCGGCTGCGCCATGATCAATGCCGCGACCCAGCACTACGACCCCCAGGTCCGGGCGATCACCGCCCGTCATCTGGACCGGTGCCTCGCGCTGTTCACCGATATCGCCGCCCGGGCCGGTTCCGGCACACCGGACGCGCTGGGCCGCCGACTACTCATCGTGATGGAAGGCGCGACCGCGGTGGCGGCGCACCGGGGCCCGGACCAGGTCCACGAACATGCCTGCGCCGCCGCGCTTTCCCTGCTGCGCACGGCCGCTACGGCACCCGGTGACTGACCACCGCCGGACCACGCGGGACGCGCGCAGGTCCGCGACGGCCGCCGGCACCGCCCGGCCACGACCGGCCCGGCCGGCGAGGCGGGGCGAGGCGGCGGTACGCGGGACACCCCGCGCAACTGGTGGGCGCGCGATTGCGAGCGGCACACGCGGGTTCCGATCAGAGTGGTTCGATGGGTGTCGCGCGGCACGCGGCGGGCATACCTTCGACCGGATATCCCGCGCCGTCGAGGGCTTCGGTGTGGGCGGCCGCTGTGCTCGACGGAAGGACCACGATGACAGCCCCGCTGCAGTTCTCCGCATTCGTCATGAACACCACCTCCCATATCCTGCACGGCGCGTGGCGGCTGCCCGAGGCGCGGCAGACGGAGTTCAATTCGCTCGAGCACTGGGTCTCGCTGGCGCGGACGCTGGAGGCGGGCACGTTCGACTACATCTTCTTCGCCGACGTGGTCGGGCTCTACGGCGACTATCGCGGATCGTGGCGCACATTCGTCGACACCGGCCTGCAGATCCCGAGCAACGATCCCACCGTGCTGGCCTCGGCGCTCGCCTACGCCACCGAACACCTGGGCATCGTGCTGACCAGTTCCATCCTGCAGTCGCATCCGTTCGATTTCGCCCGCAAGATCTCCACCCTCGATCACGCCAGCAACGGCCGGATCGGCTGGAACATCGTGACGAGTCTGTCCGCGAACGCCTGGCGCAATTTCGGTTTCGACGAGATCACCGCCCACGACGAGCGGTACCGGTGGGCCGAGGAATACGTCGATGTCGTCTACAAGCTGTGGGAGGGCTCCTGGGACGAGGGCGCGCTCGTCCAGGACAAGGAATCCGGTATCCACGCCGATTTCGACAAGGTCCACAAGATCGGGCACGACGGAAAGCGCTATCGGGTGGAGGGACCGCATCTGGTCGCTCCGTCCCCGCAACGCACCCCGCTGCTGTTCCAGGCCGGGTCCTCGCCTGCCGGACGGCGATTCGCCGCCCGCAACGCCGAGGGGCAGTTCATCGTCTCCCCCACCCCCGCGGCGGCGAGATCGCTGATCGAGGACACCCGGCGCCTGGTCGCCGAGGCCGGGCGCGACCCGCACGATCTGAAATTCTTCCAGGGGCTGTCGTTCGTCATCGGCAGCACCGAGGCCGAAGCGCGCCGCAAGGCCGCCGAACTCGACGAGGTGATCGACCCGGCCACCATCATCGCGCACGCGGCCGGTGGGCTGGGCCACGATCTCGGTTTCTACGACCTGGACACCCCGATCGGCGAGATCACGACCGAGGGCACCCGCAGCACGCTCGCCTGGCTGCACGAGGCGGTCCCGGACCGGGAGCCGACCGTGGGCGACCTCGCGCGGCTGCGCAGCCGCTACGGACGTATCGTCGGCACGCCCGAGCAGATCGCCGACCGGTTGCAGGTCTGGCGGGCGGCCGGCATCGACGGGGTCAATGTCACCAATGCGACCATCCCGGGCAGTTATGTCGAGTTCATCGACCATGTTCTGCCCGTACTGCGCGCCCGCGGGCTGGCGAAGACCGAGTACGTCGAGGGGACCTCGCGCCGTAAGGCCACCGGACGCGACCGGCTGCCCGGATCGCACCCGGCGGCGGCCTATCGGGGCGCGTTCACCCCGCGCTGAGCGGCCCCTCGCGCGGTCTCGATCGCGCGTCGCTTCCGCAGGTCGCGACGGCGACTCCGGGCCGGTTGATGAAAACTGTGGGGATGGGTGCGCCCGCCACCGAGATACCGGCCGCGCAACGGCACCGCACGCTGCTGCGCGGCGGTGTGTGGTCGGTGTATCTGCTCGCGCTGCTCGTGGTGACCGTACTCTTCGGGCCGCCGACCCAGCGGATCTATCAGGCCCTGTGGATCGTCGTGGGCATCGCGGCGTTCACCCCGGACCGTCCGTGGCGCGACCAGGTACGCATTCTCGTCGACTGGGTACCGCTGATCGCCGCGCTGGTCGTCTACGACCACACGCGGGGGATCGCCAACACCCTCGGAATGCCGCTGCGGGTCCGGGAACCGGTCGTGGTGGAACGTGCCCTGTTCGGCGGAACCGTCCCCACGGTGTGGCTCCAGGAGCAACTGTCCGGGGACGGTGGACGACCCTGGTGGACCGTACTCACCGGACTCGTGTACACCAGCCATTTCCTGCTGCCCTGGCTGATCGCCGCGATCCTCTACGTCCTGTCGCGGGAACGCTGGTCGCGATATATGCGCCGGATCCTGCTGCTGTCCTATCTCGGTCTGGTGACCTACGTCCTGCTGCCCGCCGCACCACCCTGGTACGCCGCTCGCACCGGGGTGATCGAGGCCGGGATCCACCGGGCCACCGGTTTCGGATTCCGGGTGTACTCGGTCGATATCGGCGCCGACTGGCTGGCCGCGCACAGCAATCCGGTCGCCGCGATCCCCTCCCTGCACGCGGCTTTCGCGCTGCTCATCGCGATCGCGCTGTGGCCGTCGGCCGGGCGCTGGTGGTGGCGGGCGCCGTTGGTCGCCTTTCCGCTGGCGATGGGTTTCACGCTGGTCTACGGGGGTGAGCACTATGTGATCGATGTCCTGCTGGGCTGGGTGTACGTCGGGCTGGCGATCGGGCTGGCCCGAGCCTGGGAGCGGCGACGCGCACCGGCCGGACCGGCCCCGGCGCCCACGGCCGCGGCGCCCGGTGACGACCGCGGCAGCTAATCGGCCCGGCCGCGGGACGCCCAGGGCGACAGCAGCAGCGTGGCGGCCCGGCGCATATCGGTGACCGCCTGTTCCGGAGTGAGTTGTCCGGCCGTGGCCCAGGTCAGGATGCCGTAGGCACACTGCTCGGCGAGCCGGGCCAGCTGCTGATCCGACTCGTCCGGTGCGCCGATTCCGGCGGCGGCGAGGATGCGGTCGCGCAGCGTGGTGTCGACCGCCACCGGCCCGGCCGAGCGCACGGCATTCGCCGAGACCAGCATGGCGCGGCCGAGCAGCGGACGCCGGAGCAGCCCGGTCACCGCGGATTCGAGCAGGTCGGCCACGGCGCCCAGCGGATCGTCCGGTACCGGCTCCGGAACGGGGAGGTCCGCGACGGCCGATTCGAGTACGCCCGAGTAGAGATGATGTTTGGACGGGTAGTAGCGGTACAGCGTCCCCAGCGCCACCCCCGCCGCCGCGGCGATATCGGACATCTGAACGTGCTCGAGGCCCTGCTCGGCACCCAGCCGGGCGGCGGCGCGCAGGATGGCGCGCCGGCGCTCACGCTGAGGTGTGGTGGTGGGCCGGCCCGGCTCCCGGGGTTCGGCGATCCGCGGCACTGGATACCTCCGTTCGAAAAACTAGAATTCACTCTAGTATTTCCGCGCCGCCGGTTGTAGAACTGGGTGTGGTCCGATCCCCAAATCCGAACGGAGACCCTGCTATGCCCCCTGTCGATCCCGGGCGCTACGGCCCGTGGGCGGTGATCACCGGCGGTTCCGAAGGCGTGGGCCGATCGTTCGCCCGGCAACTCGCCGAATCCGGTATCCATCTGCTGCTGGTGGCCCGGCGAGCCGGTCCCCTCGAAGACACCGCCGCCGAGTGCCGGGCCCTGGGCGTGACGGTTCGTACCCTGACCGCCGACCTCACCGACCCGGGCGCCGCGGCGGCGGTGCTCGACGCGGTCGCCGATGTCGAGGTCGGGCTGCTGATCCACAATGCCGGCGCCAACACCCACAGCGCCGAGTTCCTCGATGGCGATCCCGGCGCCTTCCAGCGCGTCGTCGAACTCAACATCACCACCCCGCTCGCCCTGATCGCCGGATTCGGCGCCCCGATGCGCGACCGGCGGCGCGGCGGGCTGCTGCTTGTGGGTTCGCTGGCCGGATATCTGGGATCACGGCGGCATACGGTCTACGGCGGAGTGAAGGCATTCGGCCGGATCTTCGCCGAAGGACTCTGGCTCGAACTGCGCGAACACGACGTGGACGTTCTCGAACTCGTGCTCGGGGTCACCCGCACCCCGGCGATGCAGCGGGTGGGTCTGGATTTCGACATCCCCGGCATGCCGGTCTCCGAACCCGACGAGGTGGCGGCGGAAGGTCTCGCGGCGCTGGGCCGGGGCCCGGTGCACGTCATCGGCGCCCATGAGCGGCTCGCGGCCCGGCGCAGCGACCCCGATCGCGCGGCGGCCGTGCTGGGCGCGGACCGGATGATGCGCCGGCTCATCGGCGCCGCGGAAGACCCGCCGCGGTGAGCACGGGTCCGGCCACGGTGACGGAAAGGACAGCTATGGACGAGGAACGATTCGCACTCCTGGAAGCACGGGTGCGCCGGCTCGAGGACGAGGTGGAGATCACCCGGCTGCTCGCCTCCTACGGCCCGTTCGTCGATGCCGGGGCCGCCGCGGACGTGGCGAACCTGTGGACCGAGGACGGTGAATACGATGTCGAGGGCTGGTCGATGCGCAGTCGCGCGGATATCCACGCGATGGTCGAATCGGCGGCGCACCACTCCCTGATCGATACGGGCTGCGCGCATTTCCTCGGACCGGCCCGGGTGGTCGTCGACGGCGATACGGCCACGGCGGTCTGTGAATCACTACTGGTCCGCCGATACGACGACGGCTACCGGGTGTGGCGGGCGGGGGCGAACAGTTTCCGGCTCGCCCGCACCCCGCACGGCTGGCGGATCACCCGCCGTGTCACCCGGGCCCTCGACGGCGGACCGGCCGCCCGGGACCTGTTGCGCACGAATACCGCCGCGGCGGACTGACCCGCCGGGACCGGGTCCCGGCGGACCGGACTCAGCCGACGGCGGTGGCCTGGCGCGCGACCGGGGTCAGCGAGGCCGGGCCCAGACCCAGATGGTCGCGCAGCGTGGTCCCGGTGTACTCGGTCCGGAAGAGGCCGCGCCGCTGGAGTTCGGGCACCACGAGATCGACGAAATCGTGGAACGTACCGGGCGCCTGGGCCGCGGAGAGGATGTAGCCGTCGGCCTCGCCGCCGGTGAAACCGGCCTCGATCTGATCGGCGATCTGCTCGCCGGTGCCGACGAACTGCGGCAGCAGTACCCCCTGGGCGTACAGCTTGCCGATATCACGCAGGGTCAGGTTCTCGGCGGCGCTGAGCCGGCGGGCCACCTCGAACAGCCCCTGGGTTCCCGGGACCACCAGATCCTCGATCGGCGCGTCCAGGTCGTAGCGGGAGAAATCGTGATCGGTGTGCACCGAGAGCGTGATGAGACTGGAGACCGGGTCGGCGAGTTCGTTGTGGAAGGCCTGCTTCTCCCGGGCGATGGCCTCGGTCTCGCCGACGAACGGTACGAACGACGGGAAGATCTTGATGTCCTCGGGGTCGCGGCCGAAGTTCACCGCCCGCGATTTCACATCGTCGTAGTAGGCGCGGCGGCCTTCGGGCGTCGGGTCGATCTCGAAGATCGCCTCCGCCCAGCGCGCGGCGAAATCCTTGCCCACCGGTGACGAACCGGCCTGGATGATGACCGGACGGTGCTGCGGCGACCGCGGCACCGTCAGCGGGCCCCGGGTCTTGAACCAGGTGCCCTCGTGGTCCACGGTCCGCACCTTGTCCGGATCGGCGAAGACGCCGGAGACCTTGTCACGTACGAGCGCGTCGGTCTCCCAGCTGCCCCAGAGTTTGTAGGCGACCTCGAGGAATTCCTGCGCGCGCTCGTATCGCTCGTCGTGCCCGAGATGGTCGTCGGCTCCGAAATTCTGCGCCTCGGCCTGGTTCAGCGAGGTCACCACGTTCCAGCCCGCCCGGCCGCCGGAGAGATGGTCGAGAGTCGCGAAGATCCGGGCCACCTCGTAGGGATGGAAGTACGTGGTGGATTTGGTGATCGCCAACCCGAGCCGGTCGGTCACATTCGCCAGTCCGGCGGCGACCAGCGACGGATCGAGGGTCGCCGACGCCTGGGTGCCGCTACGCAGCGGCTCCCGGATATCGTTGCCGTAGCGCACCGGGGTGGCCAGCAGATCGGCGAAGAACAGGAAGTCGAATCTGCCCCGTTCCAGAGTTCGCGCCACCCGCCGGTAGTAGCCGGGCCCCAGGTAGTCGGTTTCCGAAGCGGGATGACGCCAGGCCGCATGCGAATGCGTGACGTGCGAGGCGATCAGAAAGCCTGCCAGATGGAGTTCACGAGTCACGGTCGCCTCCTCGGCCGTTCGGGCCGGGACCGGCCGGAAGTGGACGCGCCGGCGCGCTCGCCGACAAACGCGTGCTGCGGGTTCGCTCTCACAGCGACGAGTCTCGGCGGCCACCGGCCGCACGTCACCGATTGCGCTCGAGCTGATGCTGGGGCGCGGGGCGCCCGGCGGCGATCCCGTCGGCCCGCACCAGCTCCGACAGGATCCGGGTGCGGGGGCGCGCGAACAGTTCCGCGGGCGTGCCGAGCTCGGCGATCCGCGCGTCGTCCAGCACCCCGACGCGGTCGCAGCGCGCCAGCCGGCCGCGCAGATCGTGACTGATCGACACCACGATCGCGCCACTGCGGGCGCGGTAGTCGTCCAGCCGGTCCAGGATGTGCCGGGCGGTGGGTTCGTCGAGCGCGGTGGTCACTTCGTCGCACAGCAGCAGGTGCGGTCCGGCCAGCAGCGCCCGTGCCAGTGCGGCACGCTGCAGTTGCCCCCCGGAGAGCCCGGCGGGCGGGCGCCGGGCCGGTCCCTCCTCGATGCCGAACTCCGCGAGCAGATCCACCGCGGCGGCGCGGGCGGCCGTCCGGGTCATCCCGCGCAGTCCGGTGCCCGTGGCGGCGACCTGATCGAGCACGCTGCGCCGGGTGTCGAAGGAGGCCGCCGACTCCTGCCATACATATTGGATACGGGCGAGCTGCTGTCGCGATCTGCGCCGCAACACCGGCAGCCGTTCGCCCCACGCCACGATCGTCCCGGCGTCGGGGCGGGTGAGCCCGGCGATACAGCGGGCCAGTGTCGTCTTCCCCGCGCCGGACACCCCGACGAGCCCGAGATGTTCGCCGGGGTGCAGCTCGAGATCCACGCGGTCGAGAACCGGACGACCGCGGCGCCGCACCGTGAGACCGTGGATACGCACCTCGGGTGCGGCGCGCGCACGATCGGCCGCCGGCGGCGCGGATAGCGGGCCCGGCTCGATCGAACCGTCCGTGGTGAGTCGCCCGTCGCGCACGAAAAGGACACGGTCGCCGAGCTGTGCGACAGCGGACGAGTCGTGGGTGATCAGCACCACCGCGGTACCTGCCGCGCGCACCCTGCGCAATCCCCTGAGCAAGGCGGCCCGGGCGAGCGGATCCAGTCCGGCCGTCGGTTCGTCGACCACGAGCACATCGGGATGACCGGCCAGGACCTGGGCCAGCGCCAGCCGTACCCGCTCGCCGCCGGAGAACTCGAACGGGTATTTCCGTAGCGCCCGGTCGAGTGCGTGGTCGTCGAGGTCGAAGGCGGCGGCAGCCAGGAGCCGCGCGATCCCTTCCCGCCGCCGCGGCACCCGCCACCGGTCACCACCCGCGCGCCGGTGCTGCAGCCCGACCAGTTCGCCCAGTGCCGCGCCGATCCGGCGGGCCGGGTTCAGCGTGGACGCCGCGTGCTGCGGCAGATACCCGACCCGCACTCCCGGGGCGCGCCGCACCACCCCGGCCAGTTCGATTTCGGGACCCACCGCGTCGGCCAATACGGTCGCGATGGTCGTCTTACCCGCACCCGACGGTCCGAACAGCGCCACGATCTGCCCGGCCGCGATATCGAATGCGATATCGCGCAGGATCACCGTCCCTCCGGCGCGAGCGCTCAGCGCGCGCACCGAGATCAGTGGCCGGTCAGCCATGGCGACCCGCCCGGCGCAGATCCGCGGCCGCGACGGCGCGCGGATCGGCGAGCAGATCGTCGACCAGGAGATTGGTGCCCACCACCAGCAGCACGATCAATGCGGCGGGCAGCACCACCGACCACGGCGCGATCAGCAGCGCGTCCTTGTTCGCCGCGACCGATACCGCCCAATCGGTGGAGGTGGTGTCGAATCCGAGGCCGAGGAAATTGGCGGAGGCGAGGAAATAGACCGCGGCGGTGAAACGGACGCCGAGATCGGCCGCGAGCGGCCGCGCCATCTCCCGCACCGCGTAATTCCCGTACCGGAACGACCGGCCCTGCCCCTGCATCCGCAACGCGTCCATCACCGGTCCGTGCACGACACCGGCGGCCGCCGCCCGGACGAAACGCGCGATCGGCGCCACCAGCGCCAGCCCGATCGCGCACGCGATCGCCACCGCCGAACCCCGGCCGCGCAGCGCGGCCACCATGATGATCAGCAGCGACGGGATACACAGCAGCACATCGATCGGGCGCATGAGCAGATCGTCGAGCCAGACCCGCGGCGCGGCCGCCGCGGCCACCCCGATCGCGAATCCCACCGCATATGCCCCGAACACGGTCAGCAATCCGGTCAGGAGGAAGGTCTGGCCGCCGGTGAGCGCGGCCGCCAGGACATCCCGGCCGAGCCGGTCGGTCCCCAGCGGCGACCATTCGGACGGGCCGAACGGCATCGCGCGGTCGGCCGGCGCGGTGCGCGCCAGCACGGGACCGGCGAGCGCGAACACCAGCGGTACCGCGATCAGCGCCGCGTACGCCCAGCGCCGCGCGCTCATCCGCGCTGCTCCGCCGCCGACTGCGGATTCATCCGGTATCCCGTCATATCGATCAGGGTGTTGACCACCACCGCGAGCGTCCCGGTGACCGCGACGATCGCCAGGATCACCGGATCGTCCCGGTTTCCGATGGCGCCGATCAGTTCCGACGCGATACCGGGCACCGCGAAAACCGCTTCGACGATCAGCACACCCGACAGCAGCCCGTCACCGGTGCGGCCGAACTCCTGTATCGCCGGGGCGAGCGCATTGGGCGCGATATGCCGAGCCAACAGTGATACCCGGCCCACTCCGAGGCGGCGGGCCGCGGCGATATACGGCCGGTCCAGCACATCGATCACACCGGCCCGCACCAACCGCACCAGGGGGGCCGCCACCCGGGCCACGGTGACGACCAGCGGCAGCACCAGGTATTCGGGCCGGTCCAGCAGGGCGTCCGGATCGACGCCGAGGAAGGTCGCGGGCAGCAGGTCGAGGCGAATCGACACAAGGGTCACCAGCAGGACCGCGAGAACGAAATCGGGTATCGAATCGAATCCGATACCGATCGTGGTGATCACGCGGTCGCGTACCGAACCGGGGCGCGTGCCCGCCGCGAACCCGGCGGCCACCGCGAGGGGTATCAGGAGGAGCAACGCCGACCCGGCCAGCAGCGCGGAGACCAGGAACGGGCCCGCGATCACGGCACCCACCGGTTCGCCGCTGGCATAGGAGGTGCCGAAATCCCCGCGCACCGCGCCACCGAGCCAATCGAGGAACCGGGTGGCCGGGGCCACGTCGAGCCCGAGCAGGTGCCGGGCGTTCTGCTGCTGTGCCTCGCTCAGGATGGTGTTGTTCTGGATATCGGCGGCATCGCCCGGCAGCAGCAGCGACAGCACGAACACCAGGACCAGCAGGATCAGCAACTGCCCGGCGCCCAACCCGGCCCGGCGCACGAGCAGCCGCCGCAACAGCCGTGAATCCTCGGCCACCGGGCCGCTACCGGATCCCGACCACGACGCGGTCGTCGCCGTACTGCCAGACCGTCCCGACCTCCGTGAAACCGGCGGCGCGCAGGAAGGTGGTGTAATCGCCGGCGGTGGGCCGGTCGGTGACCGTGTGCTCGAAACCGCCGTCGCGCAGGCGCACCAGGTCGGCGAGTTCGTCGGCCGCCGCGACGGCCGCCCACCACGCCGCCCAGTCCTCCGCCGCGGCCGAGCCCACGCGCTCGGCCCGCCGGGCGGTCAGTGCCCGCCCCACCCGGTCCAGTCGCGGACCGCCCGGTCCCTCGTACAGATGGTCGCCGTCGACGAAGACCCCGCCCGCCGGCAACGCCCGGGCGCAGGTCTCGATCAGCGTGCGCAACGGTGCCCGGTTCATCCAGTGCAGCGCCGTGGTGCTCACGAACGCGTCGGGAGCGCGCGCGAGGTCGAGTGCGACGTACCAGTCCGGCTCCCGCAGATCGGCGGACACGGTCCGGAACCGCGGCGACCCGTAGACGGTATCGGCCAGGGCCAGCAGCAGGGGGTCGGCGTCGACCCCGACCACGGTGGCGCCGGGAAGGCGGGCGAGCAGGCGGGCCGCCAGGGTCCCCGGGCCGACACCGAGATCGACGATCAGCGGATCCGGCCGGACCAGCAGTTCGGTGAGCACATCGCCGATCACCTCGAACCGGGCTTCCCGGTCGGGCATGTAGTGCTCCTGCTGGCGATCCCAGCGGTCGACCCAGTACCGCGCCCGGTCCGGATCCAGCCGCGCGGCGGTCATCGGGCCGCCACCGCGTCGAAGCGCGCCCAGTCGTGCGAATTGGGTACGGCGGCCGGCGGCGGCCGGAACCGGTCACCGGCGGCACTGTTCCAGTGCGTGGTACCGAAGAACACGAAACCTCCTCGGTCGTGCAGTATTTCGTGCATGCTGCGGTAGAGCGCGGCCCGGCGGTCCGGATCCGGTGTCGCCTGCGCGGTCGCGTAGAGCGCGTCGAACTGCGGATCGGACCATTTGGTGCGATTCTGCGGCGAGGTGGTGAGCAGTCGCGAGGCGAAATGGTTGGGGATCGGCAGTGGTCCCGACTGCCCCATCGTGAGATGACCCGTCCGCAGCGCGTCGGTGTAGTAACTGTCCTTGGACCCCAGCACCACATTCACCCGCACTCCGCATGCGGCGGCCTGATCGGCGAACAGCCGGGCCGCTTCGACGAACCCGTAGGCGACCGGAGCGGTGAACAGGTCGAAATCCAGGTCGCGCACCCCGGCCCGCCGCAGCAACCGGCCGGCCTCGTCGGGGTCGTACTCGTGCTGTGGGAGATCGGCGTAGTACTGATAGCCCTTGCCGAAGACATCGTTGCCGACCTCGCCCTGGCCTTCGAAGGCCACCTTCACCAGTTCCCGCCGGTCGACCATCCGCATGACGGCGCGCCGGACGTCCGGATTGTCGAACGGCGGGCGGTCGGTCTTCATGGCGAAGAAGTGGATTCCGCTGCCGGGGGTGGACACCAGCGTGACGCCGGGGCGCCCCTCCAGCGTCCGCGCGGCCGAGGGCGTGAGATTGTCGGCGTAGTCGATCTCGCCGCCGCGTACCGCGTTCACCCGCGCGTCCGCCTCCGCACTCACGATGCGCAGCTGTCCGATGGCGGGCGCACCGTCCCAGTAGTTCTCGTTGCGGTGGGCGGTGAACTGCCGCCCGGCCTCGAAGGAGTCGAAGACGAAGGGCCCGGTGCCCACCGGGCGGGTGAAATCGACGGCACCGTCCGGCACGATCTTGGTGCCGTAGACCGCCAGTGCGATGAGGAACTCGAACGAGGGCCGCTTCAGCGCGATCTCGACGGTGCGGTCGTCGATCGCCCGACTGCCGGCCAGATCCACCTGGTCCAGGGAGGACGCGGCGATGAACGGGCGCTGCGGCGCGGGCCCGAGCACCCGCGAGAAGGTGTACAGCACATCGCGGGCGGTGAATTTCTTCCCGTCGTGCCAGGCCGCGTCCCGCAACGCGATCCGCCACCGGGTGCCGTCGGCATTCGGTTCGGCCGATTCGGCCAGCCGCGGGATCGGCGTCATGGAACCGTCCACCTCGAACAGGCCGTCGTAGACGGCCTTCATCCGGGCTTCGTCGATGAAGAGGGTGTTCACCCCGGGGTCGATTCCCTCCCCGGCGCCGGAACCCTGGAACGCCGCGGTGAACGTCTCGGTACCGGCGGAGGAGCCGCGGCCGCAGCCGAGAGCCAGCGCTCCCGCGGCCAGCACACTGCCGGCCAGGAAGACCCGGCGGCTCGATACCGATGGTGTAGAACGCATATCCGACTCCTGTCGCGTCCGGCAGGCTCACGCGACGAAGACATGCGAAACGGTCCGCGCTCGAGCGGCTCGTTCGGCGCATCGACCAATACCCACGTGATCATGACCGTTCCTGGTTCATCCGCAGGTATCTGGCTGCGGCTCATCCGAGCCACACAGTTGCGGGACAGCGCCGGATTCGCACCGGACTTCCCTACGGACGACGGCTACATTACCCAAGCGCCCCGGCGGTGACCATCGTCTCGTTCCGCGCGATACCCGTCGCGGCAGGTGGCGGACGGTATCGCCGCGCCGGGCGAACGCACAGCGTGTGATCCAGGCCGCCACCGGCCAACGTTTGCCGCCGGGTTCCAGGTGGTAGTCATCCAAGGAAATGCTCTCGTGTGGTCCGTCCCTCGCCAGGACGGTTCGGGAGGGGGCGGCGTAACGGGCAACAGGTGGCTAGGAGAGTCGGGTGTCGGTAGTTCTCGTGCTTCAGGCACGCGGTCTCGGTGATCTGCTCACCGCTGTTCCGGCATTGCGTGCACTGCGCCGGGCCCGCCGCACCGATCATCTCGTGCTGGCCGCACCGCACCGCCTGCGCCCCATCGTCGATGTGATCGCCTGCGTGGACGAGTTCGTGCCCATCGCCGATGTGCAGGGCCTGCGCTGGGACGGGCCGCCGCCGAAACTGGCGGTGAATCTGCACGGCGCCGGCGCCGCCCCGATCGTGCAGCTCGGCAAGACCGGGGCCGAACGTATCCTCACCTACCGGGATCCGGCGTTTCCCGAGATCCCGGCACCCGAGTGGCAGCCCGAACACCATCCGATCGACCGCTGGTGTCATCTGCTCGAATTCGACGGGATCGGCGCGGACCGGCGCAATCTGGGCCTGGTGCCACCCGTGGCCACCACCAGCCATCGCGACAGCGTGGTCGTCCATATCGGCGCGGGCGCGGCGGCCCGGCGCTGGCCCGCGGACCGGTTCGCGGCGGTGATCCGGCATCTGCTGGTGCTCGGCCACGAGGTGGTGCTGACCGGTGACGAGAGCGACCGGGAGACCGCGCTGGGGATCGCGGCCCGGGCCGGACTGTCCGGCCAGCGGGTGCTGGCCGGCACCCAGAACCTGATCGAATTGTCGGCGACGGTGGCCGAGGCCTCCGTGGTGCTGTGCGGGGACACGGGCGTCGCCCATCTCGCCACCGCCTTCGGCACGCGCACCGTGCAGTTGTTCGGTCCCACGGCCCCGGATCAGGGTGGACCGCCGCGGCACCTGCTGAACCGGCACGAGGTGCTGTGGGCGGGGCGTA
This sequence comes from Nocardia sp. NPDC004568, assembly GCF_040609955.1. Classification (NCBI taxonomy): domain Bacteria; kingdom Bacillati; phylum Actinomycetota; class Actinomycetes; order Mycobacteriales; family Nocardiaceae; genus Nocardia; species Nocardia sp. NPDC004568. The sequence continues at coordinate 3,734 of NZ_JBEXLL010000060.1, read as the reverse complement.
TCGGCGACCGCCATGCCACCACCACCGACCCCGGCCTACTGCAGATCGGGTCGGCCGAGGTGATCGCGGCCCTCGACGGACAACTGGGTAGACGCCGCGGCGAAGCGAGCGTGACCGGCACGGCGTATCGCAGGGTCGGCTGAGGGCCCGGACCTCACCGGTCGTCCTTGTTCGCGGCCTCGCTGAGCGCGGCGGCGTAGGCGGCCAGCGCGCTCTGCCAGAACTGTTCGAGGTAGTCCCGGGCGTCGCCCAGGCCGCGAGGATCCAGCGAGTAGAGGCGGCGGTTGCCCGCCGGCCGCACCATCACCAGCCGTGCCTCCCGCAGTACCCGCAGATGCTGCGATACCGCCGAGCTGGTGATTCCGATCTGTGCGGCGAGCTCCCCCACCGAACGTGGCCCAGCGGGCAACGCTTCGAATATCGCGCGCCTGGTGGGGTCTGCCAGGGCGATCAGGGGCGCGACTCTGTTAGCGACCACTGAAACAGTTTCGATCTTCTGGCACACTTCGGTCAAACTAGATCAATGTCTCACTTGCGCAGCTCGACGAGCGATATTCCCGGTTCCGTTATCGGACGGTAATACACGACCTGGGCTTATATGATCTCGTGACAGTTGCCACACAATTGCTGACTCGGCGTGTCGGTCCCCTAGCTTGTAACCATGCCCGTGACCCTTCCGTTACCTTTCCGTAAGCTCACGGTGTCGTCGATCGGCCGCCGACCGATCACGACACAGGTTGTCGCCACCTCGACAGCTCTTTTCGCCGGTTTCGCCCTGTTCGCCGCGGGAGCCGATGCCGGTAACGAACAGATCACCCCGATGGCCGCCACTTCCGAAGCGCCTGCCGGCTCCGCCGACCGCGCGCCGGCCGAACGGCCGGCGACCTCGCACGACCCCGCCGCGTGGGCTCCTCACCAGGTCGCCGCCGACAATCAGCCCGCTCCGGTGTCGTTCCCGTTCTTCCAGCCCCCGCGCCCGACCACGGTACAACCGGCCGACGGTGTCGTGTCCTCCGGCTTCGGGGCACGCTGGGGCACCAACCACAACGGCATCGACTTCGCCGCGAACATGGGTTCACCGATCCGGTCGGTCACCGACGGTGTCGTGATCGAGGCCGGCCCGGCCACCGGCTTCGGCCTGTGGGTCCGCGTCCAGCAGGACGACGGCAGCGTCGGCGTCTACGGCCATATGCAGGATATTCTCGTATCGGTCGGCCAGCAGGTACAGGCCGGTGACGTGATCGCCACCGTCGGCAGCCGTGGCCAGTCCACCGGACCGCACCTGCACTACGAGGTCCACCAGCCCGGTATCGGCCCGGTCGACCCGCTGCCCTACCTCGCCGGCCGCGGGATCGTCCTGAACAACCCCGGCTGACCCTTACCCCCGGCCGAGCCGACGGCCCCCGGCATACCGGGGTACCGGCCGCACACAGTCCCGTAGTGGGACGTGGCGACCGGATCCCCGTTCCTACCGTCGGTTCATGTCCGCACTGCTCCCCGGCGTCCCGGCTCCCGGACGCCCCACTACTTCCGATCCATGTCGGGTGATCGGACGCCTGCACCGGCCTTTGCTGCTCAGTTCCGCGGCAATGGCCGGTCTGGTGTTCGTCGGCCTGTTCGCGATGGTCGTCGACGACCGCGTTCTGCTCGGCGAATCGGTCTGGCTCAAACCGGTCAAATTCGGAACGGCGTTCCTGCTGTACTCACTGACCCTGGCCTGGCTGCTGTCGCTGCCCCACCGCGGCCGGCGGGTGACCTGGTGGCTGGGGGTCGTGTTCGCCGTCACCGCGTTCGTCGACGTGGGATTCATCGTGGTCCAGGCCGCACGTGGCACGTTCAGCCACTTCAACACGGAGACCGATCCGGTCAACGAAATCGGCCAGATGATCTTCGCTTCCGGTGTTCCGGGTCTCTTTTTCGCGAATCTGCTGATCGCCGTGATCGTTTCGATACGTCCGGGCGCGGACCGGCCCACGGTGTGGGCGATTCGCGGTGGACTGGCGATGGCGGTGGCCTCGATGGCACTGGGATACCTCATGGGTTTCACCGGCTCCCAGCTCACCCGCACCGCGGACGGCCGGCTCGTCGAACTGGCCGCCGGGCACACCGTGGTCGACGCCGCGACACGGGAGACCGTCGGCGCACCGGACGCGGTCGCGGGTATGCCGCTGACCCACTGGAGCACCCTGGGCGGTGATCTGCGCATTCCCCATTTCGTCGGATTGCACGGGATCCAGGTGGTACTGGCCGCGGTGCTGATCCTCGCCTGGTGCGCGAAACGCTACCCCCGGCTACGCCCGGCCCGCACCCGCAGCAGGGTGATCGGGGTGGTGATCCTGGGCTGGGGCGGACTGCAGGCCATCACGTTCTGGCAGGCGATGCGCGGACAGTCGCTGGTGCATCCGGACGCCACCACCCTGCTCGTACTGCTCGGCCTCGGGGTCGTGGTCACGGTTCTCGGCGCGGTCAGCGTCGGGTCCACCCCGGCGGTCGACGGCGAGACGATCTCGCCGCCGCGCGCGCAGCACGATTCGGCGCAGGTCAGCGCAACCGTTCGGCGTCCCGGGCGAGTTCGACCAGCACCGCGCTGAGGCGCGCGAGCTCGTCCCGGTCGGCCCCCTCGTCGACGGCTGTCGCCACATCCTCGGCCGCGCAGCGCGCGGCGAACCACCGGTCGGCCAGGGCGGTGGCCTCGGCGGCGCTGAGCACCACCGAATCGGCGGGGATCCCAGTGCCCTTCACATTGTTGCGATGCTCATAGGCGCGCTGGCGGCAGGACTGCCGGCAGTAGCGGCGCCGCCGCCCTGCTTCCGAATCCACTATTTCCCGACCACACCACAGGCACGACTCCAACCGGCGCGACATGACCCGACACCCTAATAGGAACTCTCGCAGCGGCACACACCGCACACCGCGCGGGGCCCTTTCACCGAACCCCGTACAATTACAAGGCTCGGGAACGGAAAGACCCTGACGAACGTTGACATGAACAGGGCGCACGGCCTGGACCGGCACGAATCCCCCGATTCGTGGCACAGCCAACGGCCCGCGCACGTGACCCGGACGGTCGGCGGGCGACAACGGCCGGCGAACGCGACCCACCAGGTCGCGGTAGCAAGACAACAAGGGGTCGACCCATCGGTTCGCACCCCGGCGCGGGTTCCGGTGCCCCGCAGCGGATACACCGTCGGTGTTTCCGCTCCGGTGTTCCGGAGCCCGGTGGCAGGGAACCGCGGACCCGCGCGCGGCAACGCGCCGACAACACAGAGAGGACCTGTACAGATGGCAGATCGCGTACTCCGGGGCAGCCGGCTCGGAGCGGTGAGCTACGAAACCGACCGCGACCATGATCTGGCTCCCCGCCGGATCGCCCGGTACCGGACCGACAATGGTGAAGAGTTCGACGTTCCGTTCGCCGACGACGCCGAGATCCCACCGACCTGGTTGTGCCGCAACGGCCAGGAAGGTGTGCTCATCGAGGGCACCACGCAGGAGGCGAAGAAGGTGAAGCCGCCCCGTACCCACTGGGACATGCTGCTCGAGCGGCGCAGTAAGGACGAGCTCGAGGAACTGCTCAAGGAGCGGCTGGAACTACTCAAGACTCGTCGCCGGGGCTGAGCCCGGACGGCCCGAGGTGCCACAGTGAGGGCGGGGGCGCCCCCGCGTGGGCGGGGGCGGGCCGCGGCCTATACGGGGGGGGAGAGGTGGGCACGCCGCGGGCGGAGACCACCCCG